>CABMII010000051.1 GCA_902386255.1 uncultured archaeon | reverse complement strand
TGTTGCTGATTTCTTGGCTTTTATTTTTAGCGACACACAAAAGAATGAAAGCCAAAGAAATCAACTTTTCTATGTAAAATTCAGCCGCATGATGGGGATATGCGTTTATAGTTTCCTATACGTTAAATAAACATTAAATAGGATAAGCAATAATGATTGGCTCATTATATTTAAGGTATGAGATATGGGATTTGAGACGATTTTCAGGAAAAAAAAACCCATTTCCGAAAGTGAAAATGTGGGTGCGGGTGGAATCGTGGATGCGAGCGTATTGGCTAATAAGGGCAATGAGCTGATTGAGAGCGGCATGTACGCAGAGGCTATCCAGTATTATGATAAAGTCCTCGGGATAAACCCAAAATTAACCGAAGTCTGGAATAATAAGGGACTTGCGCTTGCAAGAACAGGGAGATATGTGGAAGCGATACAGTGTTATGATAAAGCCATTGAGCTTAAACCGGATGACGAAGAAGTGATGTATAATAAAGGGATTGCGCTTGCCCAGCTTGGGCGGCTGCCTGAGGCTATTGCCTGTTATGACAAACTGCTTGAAAAAAATCCCAATGACGCGGCCGCATGGTGCAGCAAGGGCGACGTATATTTTGAGAGCGGCAATTTTGAAGAGGCTCTTCATGCGTATGACAAATCAATCGAAATTAATCCCGGGGACGAGACAGTATGGAATAACAGGGGATTAACTCTTGTAAAACTTAACCGGTTTACCCAGGCTATAGAATCCTATGATAAGGCTCTTGAAATAAATCCGAAAGTTGAGAAGATCTGGAGCAATAAAGGACTAGCTCTTGCAAAAATGAAGCAGACGGATGAAACAATCGATTTGCAAAAGATTGCTTCGTCCATACCGAAAGAGGAGAAAGCGGCTCCTGTTGTCGAGCAACAGCCTGCCGGGCAGCAAGTCATTACGCCTCCGCAGGTCGAACCGGTGCAAGATATGGTTGTTGAAAAGCCCGCGCTTCCTGAAAGCACCAAGGAACAGGTATCTGTCGAACCTCAAGTCGTTGAAAATCCGGTTATTGAGCCCCCACAACCTGAACCGGAGCCTGAAACAGTTGCCAAGATACCTGAACGACCTCCTGCGGAAAGCATCAAAGAACAGGAATTCATAGAACCAGAAGTTGTTGAACAGAAGGTCATTTTGCCTCCGAAGCCTGAACCGGAGCCTGAAACAGTTGCCAAGATACCTGAACGACCTCCTGCGGAAAGCAAAGAACAGGGATTCATAGAACAGCAAGTCGTTGAACAACCGGTCATTATGCCCCCGCAACCTGAACCGCAGCCGTCTGCCACGATGCCTGAGCCTTTTCCTGTTGAGAGCATCAAACTTCATCCTGCTGAACAAACTATCATTAAACCTCCACAACTTGAAACGGAGGATATTAAACCCGAGCCGGTTGAGAAAGTCGAAAAAAAACCATTTACCGAACCCACCCCTGAAAGGTCAATTATTAAGATAGAAAAACCGGTGCCAAAGGCTCAGAAAAAACCGGATTCAATGCGCCATGAAATAGCCAAAAATGCTTTAGATCACCTTGTTACAGGAAATGCGCTGTATTCCATGAAAAAATATGAAGATGCAGTCGATTCATTCAATAAATCGCTTCTGATAGATCCCGAAAACACCATCGCATGGAACAATAAAGGTCTTGCTCTTACGAAATCAGGAAAAATCGATGAGGCAATAATTTGCTATGACAAAGCACTGGAGATCGAGCCGGATGACTATGTATTTTTGAATAATAAAGGCAATGCGCTTTATAAGAAAGGGAATATCAGGGAGGCTCTTAAAAATTATCAAATGGCATTTGAGTTAAATCCTGAAAGCTCTGCGGCAATCAAAGGTATGGAATTGTGCTTCCGCTCCTTAAAGAAATCCGGCAATTTAAAAAAGAAAGCACAAAAACCTAAAACCTTATTTTAACTCATCATGCTCATGAGCATAATGTATTTTTAGTAAACTATATTAAGTTTGAAAAATAACTATGTATTTACAAAGGGAAAAAATGGCAAACGGAAAAAGAATATCTTTAGCAGAGACTGTCACTAAAAAGCCTTCTCAGAGTAATAATTCGCTGGCAGTTTCAATCTTGAATGATGTTCCCCAAAAACAAAATCGAACCACCGGGATATCTATTCTTGACCGTACCCTCGGAGGCGGATTGCCATCTGGTTCTGTTGCCTATATACATGCCGATGCCACTTCCATGGCTGAAGTTTTCTTATACCAATTCACGCAGGCGCGGAAAACCTATTATTTCTCAAATGAAAGGCGCCCTGTATATGTAATGCATGATATCCGGAATTTTGGCTTTAAAACTGATGATATTACATTTGTGGATATATACAGCGAGTATTATATCTCGCCCCATGGTGAAATGGTTGACAATATCGGAAATGAATTTGTCGATGCCAAGATAGTGGAATTCACAGAATATAACCTGAAAAAAATACTCGCTGAAGAAGAACAGGATATAAACATAATTTTTGACTCGTTTTCTTTCTATCTGAACCTGAATGTTAATCCCGGACTAATCAAACGGCTCATCAATCTGATATACGAAGCGACAAAATTCGTCAATTGCCTGACTTTCTTATATGGCCTCAAGGATACTCACGAAAAGAACCTTGAAAATGAAATATTAAAATCATGTGACGTGATTTTTGATGTCGATTCTGAAAAACATTCGGATAAGATTTCTAACCGTCTTTCTATACCAAAGATAAGAGGAAGAGTGCCGTCGATAGAAATGATAAGATTCAAGGTCGGAGACGGTGTTCAGATAGACACTACAAAGGATATCGCTTAAAAAAGGAATTTTTTTTGAAAAAAATAGATTTGATTCAAGATTTTTCTTATTTTTAAACCAGAACAAACATAACAGATAAGTATTATATTATCACAATATCCCCCAAATAGGCCTGGAGAATATCATTGGAAGACGCTGTCATTAAAATCAAAGGCATGATGTGCGGCCATTGCGAAAAAACAGTGACCGAAGCCGCAATAAGTGTTAAAGGAGTAAGGAAAGCCACGTCTGATTTTAAGAAGGGCGAAGTAAAGGTCTCATTTGACACAAACGTCACAGACCTTGAGACAATAAAAGCTGCTATTGCTTCTTCAGGGTATGAAGTAATAGACGAAGGAGAAGCCTGCCCGCTTCCTGTAAAGCAGGCGGTTATACCTGAAACAAAAGGTGAGATTAAAGAAAGCGGGTTAAAAAAAATCTCATTAAAGATAACAGGGATGACATGCGCTTCGTGCGCCCAGAATATAGAAAAGGCGCTAATAAAAACAGACGGGGTGAAAAATGCCTCAGTTAACTTCTCGTTTGAAAAAGCAAGCGTGGAATACGACGCTGCAAAGGTGACGCCCCAAAGGTTAGAAAATGTTGTCACTTCACTTGGATACGGCGTGGCTAAGAGCGATATCGCACTCAAGGTAGGCGGGATGCACTGCGCTGCCTGTGCGCTCAATATCGAGACAGCGCTCAAGAAAACAAGCGGAATTATTTCCGCTGATGTCAGTTTTCCGCTTGAGCGGGCAAGGATTGCCTACGACCCGGAACTCATTTCCATATCAGACATGATAAAAACAATTGAGAGCGTGGGTTATACGGCTTCCGAGAAACTTGAAAAATCGGATGCCGACAGGGAGCAAAGGGCACGCGAAGAGGAAATAAAGAAGCAGAGGAATAATCTTATTATAGCGGTTCTCCTTGCTATCCCGATATCCCTGGGCGACATGGGACGCAACATGGAATGGACTTTTGTTCCTGATATCCTGAAAAACGATTACGTGCTTTTCATACTTGCCACAATCGTGATGCTCTTCCCGGGGAGGCAGTTTTTTGAGGGCACGTATAAAGGCTTAAGGCACGGCATGACAGACATGAATCTCCTGATAGCCACCGGGACAGGGTCAGCCTATGTCATAAGCGTGGCTGCCACTTTCCTTGACCTTGGCGCAGCATACAAACATACATATTATGACACCGCCGCGCTGCTTATCATGTTCATCGTGCTCGGCAGATATCTTGAGGCGCTTACCAAAGGAAAGACATCGGAAGCGATACGGAAGCTCATGGGGCTTGCTGCAAAGACAGCGCGTATCATTGTTGGTGGGGAAGAGAAAGAAATTCCTGTCGAGGATGTGAAGGTCAATGATATAGTGGTCGTTAGACCCGGTGGAAAAATACCTGTCGATGGTCAAGTCGTCGATGGTCTCACAGCAGTGGATGAATCCATGCTCACAGGCGAGAGCATTCCTGTGGAGAAAACGGAGGGCTCTCCGGTAATCGGCGCTACCATGAACAAAACAGGCATGATAAAGTTCAGGGCGACAAAGGTAGGCAGAGACACGGCACTTGCCCAGATTATAAAATTAGTGGAAGATGCCCAGACCCGGAAAGCGCCGATACAGAAACTTGCCGATATAGTGGCGGGGCATTTCATCCTCGCGGTGCATGTGCTGGCTCTGCTTGCGTTTTTCTTCTGGTTCTTCATAGGGTTTGAAAAATTCAGTGTGCCAGCAAGCTTCGGGATGGGGCTGACTTCTCCTTTCCTTTTCTCGCTTTTGATTTCCATAACGGTGCTCATCATATCCTGCCCGTGCGCTGTGGGGCTCGCTACCCCCATCGCTATCATGGTGGGAACGGGGAAAGGTGCGGAGAACGGCATTCTCATCAAAGGCGGCGAGGTGCTTGAGAAGGCGCAAAAACTGGATACCATCGTGTTCGATAAGACAGGCACGCTTACGAAAGGCGAGCCCGCGCTCACAGATGTGATAGCCGTAAAAGGCGCGGAGAACGAGGTTCTGAAACTCGCAGCTATTGCTGAGAAAGGGTCGGAGCATCCCCTCGGTGAAGCCATCCTCAAGGGCGCAAAACTTCGGGGCATTGATGTGCCTGACGCAGAGGAGTTCAGTGCCTTACCGGGACGTGGCGTTGAAGTGAAATACGGCGGGAAAAAAGTACTTATCGGGACACGCAAACTGATGACCGAGTATGGAATGGACATCACACCTCATTCAGGCAGACTTGAGGAACTTGAACAAGAAGGAAAGACCGCAATGCTTGTGGCAGTTGATAATGAGATAGCAGGGATAATCGCGGTAGCCGATACCCTGAAAGAGAATTCAGCCGAGGCTGTGCGTGAACTGCATGACATGGGTTTCTCTGTTGCCATGATTACAGGCGATAACAGGAGAACGGCTGATGCAATCGCAAAACAGGCAGGTATCGACAGGGTTTTGTCAGAAGTTCTTCCTGAAGATAAGGCAGCGGAAATCAAGAAACTCCAGGCTGAAGGCAAAAAAGTGGCGATGGTGGGCGACGGGATAAACGACGCCCCGGCCCTCATGCAGTCTGATGTCGGCATAGCCATAGGAAGCGGTACTGATGTGGCTATCGAATCAGCCCAGATAGTGCTTATTAAGAACGATGTGCGTGATGTCGCGAAGGCTATCCGGCTGAGCAGGCTTACGCTCAATAAAATCAAGCAGAACCTTTTCTGGGCTTTCTTCTATAACTCGGTGGGAATCCCGATAGCTGCCGGCATCCTGTACCCTTTCATAGGGGCAGCAGGGTTGCTCAATCCCGCAATCGCAGCCGCGGCGATGGCTGCAAGCTCTGTAACAGTGACGATGAACACGCTGCTCATGAAGCGCATCAAATTACAGGGGTGAATAATATGGAAAAGAAGCTTGGGGTTTATAGTGTACTTGCAAGCCTTGCGACTTCTGTTGTTATAATGCTCCTGTTCTTTATTCTTGCTTTGCGGATGGTAAGCGTACATCCGGATGAGTACAAATCTGTGGATGTGTATGCCGGGATGGTGTATGTTTTCATACTGTCGATGATTGTATCGGCATCGATATGGCCTGGGATTATTGAGAAACGGCTTGTGAAGCGGTGAATAAAATCGCACACCGTAAAGTCGGCTATGAACGAATGCAAACAGTTGGCGTAGAACACGGATTTACACGGATGGTACGGATTAGCACAGATAAAAAATCCGTGGGCATCCGTCGAAAAAACTTTAAGAAAGTTTTATCAAAAGAAGGGCATGCAAAGCATGCCCTATACCGTGTAAACTGAGGTTTCAGTTTATCCGTGTCATCCGTGTT
>CABMII010000050.1 GCA_902386255.1 uncultured archaeon | reverse complement strand
TACCAAACACACCTGTGAACATTGCTGCAGGCGGCACAGCCAACTTTGTGCTCACCATCACTGCAACAGCAGCGTTTAGTTCTTCATCGCTGACCTTCAACGTGTCAAGCACCAACGGGGCAACAGCCCCTATAAGCGGCGTAAACACGCTGACCATATCAGCAAGTGCAGTACAGTTGCCGGATGCCATCATGATATCTACAAACCTGAATGTAAGCACACCTGTTACTACACCAACTTTCTTTGCAGTAGCTACATCGAATGTCGGGGCCAGTGCAACTGGTGTAAGTCTTGTCGCGAGCGTACCGCCTTCGATAACAGGACTGGCAATTCAGGTGAACCAGACCAATCCAGCAACAGGAGCCATCATTGGTCCGGCAACAGGATTGACCATTAACTCGGGCGATCAGCCGACCTTTGCAGTGTTCCTGGAGCCAACACAGCCGATAGCCTTTGATCCTACAAACAACAGGATAATGCTGCGGTTGGTAGACGGCACGGGCACAGTAATCGGAGCCCAGTCAGTGGCAATATCTACGACGTAGGAAATAAGGTTCCATGGAAGACGATAAAAGGAGGTAATCATGAGCATAAAAAACGCAATACTCTATACAGCGCTCTTTTTATTTTTTATATTTCCTGCCCAGGCCCAGATGCCATCTACATTTACGGTGTACGGCCAGGTATTCGAAACCGATAATACCCCGGTAAATGGAGTTACCGTATCGCTCTCCGTAAGCGGGGGTATAATCAGCGATGTTACAACAACTGCAACACAAACCGACGGTACCACAGTTAATGGCTATTATTATCTTGATCTTGCGAATCTGCCTGTCAGCGTGAGTCAGGGAACACCAATGACCCTGACCGCCGCAACGCAAGGAAAATCAGCATCAACAACGGTTGCAAGAGCCGCAACAGACCCGCAGCGGGTTGATCTTTATCTATCAACCGGTGCTGCCAGTCCCTCACCTACGGCTACAGTTTCTGCTATCAATCCCTCCTCAGGTGGAGGGGGCGGCGGAGGCTCAGGCGAACCTTATGATAACATCCTGAAAAAAGAGTCCAAAGAGGAGTTCATGGCAAAAGATTTGCCTACAACATATACGTTTACCACTCCTGAACTCCCTGTTTTGGAAATCGGGATAACCGGCACAACCAATGCAGGCATGATTCCTGCCCAGGTTGAACTTCTTAAAAACCTATCCGGACTGGTAAAAAAAAGTGCACCCGGAGTCGTTTATAAGTATGTCAATATCTGGGTCGGTACCTCGGGTTTTGCCGTACCTAAGAACATAAAAGAAGCTACAATAAAATTCAAAGTTGATAATTCATGGCTTGTATCAGGCAGCCTGAAAGATACCGATATTGTTATACTGCGATGGGACGGATCAATGTGGAATACCTTAGAGACCCGGGTGATAACTAAAGATGAGAATTTCACGTACTATCAAGCAAAAACTAACGCCTTCTCGCCATTTGCAATATCCAGTGTGAAAGGTCTTGGCATGCCAACAGCAGTACCTACAGTTGAGGTGACAGAGACCCGAGCCAAACCAACAGAAACCCTCACTCCAGTACCTGCTGCTACAAAGAAGTCACCCGGATTCGAGGATGTTCTGGTTGTTGCTGTGCTTTTAACATTGTACATACTCAGAAGAAACAGGGGATAAGCTTACCTCTGATTTTTCTTACGAAAAAAGTTATTATTTCACCGCTGAGCACGCCTTGAAACAGCAAGATACGCAGCTACAAATCCGATAATTAAAACAACCAGACCCGGATTTGCGGATTTCTTACCCGAGTCCAGTTTATCAACAGCTATTGTAAAGTTTACTGAAGAAAACTCGCCCCACCTGTTATTTCTTTCCATTGCATGAATATAAAGCGTATGCTGCCCGGGTGCAATCTCGCTGGTATTTATATCAGAAGTTACGTTTTTCGTTTGCGAATCAAATTTCCCATCCACAGGTTTAAGAGGCGTCCCATTTCCTGATATGCCTATTCCATCCAGGAAATATTCTGCAGCTCTTATTTTGAATTTATAACCGGCGATTGCTTCAGCGACCAGATGGATTGTTTCATTTCTGCTAACTTGTGTTTTGGATAATGAAATTTTATTAATCACAGGAGATACCTCAAACCTGATCAACGTATGGGTATTCTGGATGTGGCAGGTCGGGCAGTTCTGTTCGAGTGCATGAGGCTCGTCGCTGATATTTATTGCCCCGAAGAAAGGGTTTTCCTGATAAACGTGACAGGATTTGCAATATCGTGGTGTAACATAGGTTGGGATATGAGCATTCGGCTCCAGTCCGTCCGGCGTGTGACATGCCCAACATGCCTTATCAACCGAGTCCGACAAAATGGTTTCACTGGATGCATTGAGGTTCAATCTGTCATGCATTCCTAATCTTGACGAGATTGCATCAAAATTTGGAATATTGAGTTTGCTTGAGGTATCGTGGCACTTAACACAATCAGCCCACATCCTTTGGTCGGTATACTGGTTAGGCTGGTGGAAATTCTCCGGTACTTTCCCCACTATAAACGTATCATTGGGGAAAAGCCAGCTGCTATTAAATCCGAAAACTGTGGTGTTAGCAGTTGTTTGCCTTATCCAGGGCGAAATCGCCACAACGTCTTTAAGTACTACGAAATTTGGATTCGCCTGGGCAATCGATGCAAGTTTTGCGCTGAAAACTGTTACATTGGTATCTACGTATCCTTTATACCTGATTGGACGCGTGTAATTAAACTCAGACCCGCTGGTAACTGCCCAGTCCTCGACAACGCTATTGTTAATCATCAAGGCCAGCAACGCCTGTTTGCTATCAGTAGCGACGCCATTAAGTTTCAATGAGACATTCTCTCCGATGTCCCAGGTTTCCCCCTCTGTTAGATATTTCTGTGATGTGGGAGAGGTAAGGAATCTCCCGAAATTGGTATTGATCTGGCTTAAAACATAATCATCGTTATTATAGTATATCTTACTTTTATTATCAAATATGAAATCAACAAGTACATTGGTATAATATATTATATCATGATCGGGGGTATCTTTGACATCCCTGTCAATGACCAGATACCGTCCTTTTTTCGGGGAATACCGATACAGATGACAGGCAAGGCATGAAGTGCTATTGGTTTCTGCATGGACTCTTGCTGTCCTGAACCCGCTGAACTGAATGAGGCTTTGGCTTGTGCCTTTGAATATGGAGGTTAGATTCAATATAATAATAGGCGTTCTGAACGTTCCGTTGTCGATAGTAATATATTCCTCATAGTTATACGGAACGCCAACACGAAGCGAGGTTTCATCTACAATACTATTGTTTTTGAAAAGCTGGATTAAAGCCTCGCTCCTTTCCGTGGAGATCTCCACCACTTTCATGGAATATCCATCACCGAGGTATATGCTCTGCCCCTCATAAGCTGTCAGTTTATTCCGTTCTTTGTCAAGCTCAACTAGCGAGGTTGTGTTCTTGTATATTAACGTTGCATTCCCCCACACTTCACTATTGTTTTTAACCCTGTGGCAATAGGTGCAGTTGAAAGAGTCAATTAAATCATCTTTAGACGCGTAATGTGAAACAAGAGCCTGTTGCGGGTAGTTATCAGTTTTCACCAGACTGTTTATATGGCAGATCTGGCATTGTACCGAAGTTGTTATATTATAATTCGTAGCATTATTCGGATTACCATTCAGGCTTGCATTCTGGAAATGCGAATAAACCATAGGCTCTTTATAGCGGGATTGTGAGAGTGAATGACAGTTGCTGTTGTTACAGTTTTTTGGGGTTTTGTAATTTAGTGGATGCCCACCAGCAGGCTGTGCATTCTCACTTCCATCCCCGTCTCCATGGCAAGCCCAGCAGCGAAGATTGTTGCTATTCAAAGAAGTTATAGCATTCGCATTCAGAGTACTGTGTACCGCTTTATTGTCATTGGTGGCTGAAAAATCAACATGCTTTGGTGCTGCCCCTCCAATGTCATGGCAGCCAATGCAATTCTTGTTGCCTCCTAAGCCCACCGAACTGTCGTGGAAAGTTGGAGGAGTTCCACCTCCGCTTACATGGCAACCATAGCATTGTGTGCTGGCCGTAAAAGGAGTATGGTTTAGGGCAACACCGGATGTTCTGGGATCGTTTGGTGCCCCCCATATACTATTCCCGCTGTTGTCGTAATGGCAAAAGGTGCAGTTATTTGATTGGATAAGTTTAGTGGTTGTTCCATAATGAGATACCCGGTCGTTTATGTTAAAATATCCGGCATTCGTATCCACGCTGTTGCTGTGGCAGGTAACACAAGTGGTAGTTATGTTAATATCTTTGCCATTTTGAATGTGTTCGCTAACTTGTGGTGCATTGAAAAGATTGCTGGCATGACAATCTTGGCACATTTTTACCTGGCTTAGATCTATTGGATGGATTTTCGGGGGAGTGCCATCCCAGTGGCAGGCATAACATGCATAATTTAAGTTATTCAAATTATTTAGCCGTCCGTGTATGCTGCTATTTAGAGCAGTGATGTTCAAATAAGGCACATCCGACGTGAAAGTGCCATGGCAGTAAATACAGTTCTCAAATCCCGCCATCGCAATAGAAGTCATATCTGATGCGGCAAAGAGTAGTAGAATAAAAACTATATATTTATTATTTATGATATACATTATTTCAATACACCACTAATTCTATTAATATCTTTGAGCTATTAATGGATATATTTATTTGCAGAAACGAGTAAATATAACTCCGTTTCTATAGCTATCTCAAAAATATTATAACTATAAGCATCAGCACAATCGCTGAGAGCATGAGGATTAACGCATACTTTTTATCAGTGCCAAAAACAACTGGTACCGGACCGATGAGTATCACGCCTCCACCTTTCACTCTTATCTCTTTGCCCGCCCCGGCGGGTCTCTCCTCATCCACCTCTTCGCTTTCTTGCCTCATCACGCCAAAAGCAGCCAGAAGAAATCCCAGCATTATCAGGAAGCTCCCCGCTATTATCAGGAATGTCCAATCAGGCATTTCTCCTCCCGAGCATGAAAAAGGCAAGCATGAGTAACAGACCAATGACCATCGCAATCAATGTCATGCCTGGCGATGAACCGAATGCAATGGGTATAGGGCCTATCATGACAAGACCTCCAAAATTTGCGCTTTGGGCGGATAGGATGAATCCCAAAAAAACCAGCGCAAAACCGATTAGTATTAAAGAAAATCCAATTTTGATTATATCTGTCATAGGCTTTTTGTTTTAGTAATATCGCCTTCGATATCCTCTATTTCATGCAAAAAAGTTTGGGAAATCTCCTGTGCGATTGGTTTCCAATCCAATCCGAAGTCCAGGAGGGCTGCGGTCTTGACATCGCGGGGCGTTCCTTTTGTAGTGATGTTAATTCCGCAGTGAATCTTCTCGCTTGCGACGCCTGCACTGGCTATGCTCACAGTGAGCTTCCTGTCATCGATAAACAGGTCATCGCCGTTCCTGGTCGTTTTCACTCCGCGCTTCTCAAGTACGTCCTTTATGCAGATAATTAGGAGGCGCTGCATGTAATAGGAAATGCGCATACTTGCCGGGGAATCGAACCTTTCCACAATGATATGAAGCAAATCATCGCCTTTTATGGTTTTCCCGGCTTTTTCATCCTCAAGGTCTTTCATATTCTCAAATGTCACGTCCATGGGGCCATGGAAACACACTATGGAATCGCCTTTTATTCCCATGCTGTAAGCCCAGAGCGGAGCTATCTGGGAGCCGTCGTATTTTATCTGGTCTGGGAGGATTCTGGATATCATTTTCATCCTTGGAATACTACTCAAGCGCAGCCTTCACGAATGCCAGAAACGGGGGGGAAGGTCTTCCTGGGCGTGACCTGAATTCAGGATGGAACTGCGAGCTGAAGAAGAACCTATGCCCCGGTATCTCTGCAATCTCCATCCTGTGGTCGTTCTTACCTGTGAATTTCATGCCTTTTGCCTCGATCTGCTGGATGTATTTCGGATTCACCTCATACCTGTGCCTGTGCCGTTCGACAAGGACAGTACTTCCGTATAATCTGCTTGCAAGAGACCCTTCCTTCAATATCGCCTCGCAATTCCCAAGTCGCATGGTTCCTCCTTTATTCCTGACATTTTCCTGCTCCGGAAGGATGTCGATAACGGGATGTTCGGTCTGTGCAAGTTCAGAACTATTCGCATCAGTAAGTCCAACAACATTCCTGGCAAATTCTATGACCGCAAGCTGCATTCCGAGGCACAATCCAAGGTACGGGACATTATGTTCCCGTGCATATTTTATAGCAAGTATCTTGCCTTCAGTCCCTCGGACGCCAAAACCCCCCGGAACCAGGATGCCATTGTATTTCCCAAGTAATTCAATAGAAGCAGGTTTTCTCTCAAACTCTTCAGCGTCTATCCAGTCAACATTGACCTGGCATCCGCACTCAATCCCGGCATGTTTTAGCGCTTCCCTTATACTGATGTAGGAATCCCCGAGATGAGCGTATTTTCCAACAACCGCTATGCATATTTCCTTATCGATCGAAGCCATCTTTTCCATGAATATATCCCATTCATGGGATATTTCCCGCGGGGTAAGTTTGAGTTTTCCCATTAAATAATCGGAGAGCCCTTCCTGTTCCATCAGGGTTGGAACGTAATAGATATCCTTCGCATCATGCGCGCTTATCACCGCGTTTGCAGGCACATCGCAGAAAAGTGCGATTTTTGATTTTGTATCCTCAAGTACAGGTTCCTTGCACCTCACCACAATTGCATCAGGTTGTAAACCAAGGCTTCTGAGTTCCTTGACCGAATGCTGCGTGGGTTTCGTCTTCTGTTCGCCCTGGGTGTCAAGAGGCACCAGGGTCACATGGACAAAAATAATATCTTCCTCTTTTTCTTCGCTATGCATCTGCCGCACGGATTCTAGGAAAGGCATGCTCTCTATGTCGCCCACAGTGCCGCCCACTTCAATGATACAGATATCAGCGCCGCTTTTCTTTGCCACTTTCCTGATTCGTTCTTTTATCTCGTTTGTTATGTGGGGGATAATCTGCACCGTCTTCCCGAGATAATCGCCGCGGCGCTCTTTTTCAATGACTGTCTGATATACCTGTCCCGTGGTGATATTGTGTTCCCGTGTGAGTTCGATATCAAGGAAACGTTCATAATTGCCGAGGTCAAGGTCCACCTCGCCCCCGTCCTTCAGGACAAAAACCTCGCCGTGCTGGTAGGGGCTCATGGTACCGGCATCGATATTGATGTAAGGATCGATTTTGATAGCAGTTATATTGAAACCCTTATTTTTTAAAATGCGCCCAATCGAAGCGGCGGTGATTCCTTTCCCCAGCCCGCTCATCACACCGCCTGTGACTATGATGTACTTCATGCCCCTTTTCATAGGCACGCATTGAAATATAGTTAATGGATGCCAAAATTTAATATCCATACCAGCTAACATAGAAGCGGTGATTTTATGAAAGTTTATATCTGCGATAAAAGCTGCTGTCCTGCAGTGGAAGTTATTGGAAATGAAGTATTGATAGGCGAAGATACAAATACTGTTAGATTAAAGAAGAACGAATGGAACAAACTGGTTGAGAAAATCCAGTCAGGCGAGCTTCACTCAATCTAAAAATCAGAGAAACCTTTTTTACCAACAAGGGGCACAAAAACAACGCCCCCTTTAGCTTCTTTTTTCAGGCCGTCAGTTTTTGTCACAAGGTAGAGTTCCTGGAAATACCTGCCCACCGGGATAACGAGTTTTCCTCCAATTTTAAGCTGGTCTGTTAACGTATCCAGGATTTCAGGAGAGGCGCATGCAACGCTGATGCGGTCGTATGGCGCATAACCCGCAAGTCCGAGAGAGCCGTCCTCAACTATCACGGTTACATTGGTTATGCCCGCTTTTTTCAGGTTATCCCGTGCAAATTGAGCCAGCCCCTCTATCCGTTCAACTGCATAAACATGGCCGCTCCCAGCAAGCTCTGCCATCACTGCTGCATGATAGCCTGAACCCGCGCCAATCTCAAGTATTTTCATGCCGTCCTGAATATCAAGCAGGTCGCACATTATCGCGACCATGTGAGGGGCTGAGATGGTCTGCCCCCACCCGATTGGCAGAGGATAATCGGCATATGCATTCCTCTGTTCTTTTTCCGAAACAAAGAGATGCCTTGGAACGCTTTTCATCGCATTCAGGACGCGTCCGCTTATGCCGTGCTGCCTTAACTCTTCTATTAATCTGCTTTTTTGGATCTCAAACTCCATACCGACTCCCGCTTTTTAATGATAACCCGCTCCCCGCCAGCCCTTGAAATCTTTTTTGGCATCTTATAACCCGAGTCTGCATAGATGCGCCTGATATCTTTTGCCGTGACAGCAACACCTTTCCTGCTTTTAAAACCTCCGTCCCTTATTTTTATCCTTATGATTTTCAATTTACGGCCATTTATCTCTACCTTATCCCCGATAACAAATTCCCGGTCACCCGGAACGCGCATCTCTATGGATTCGGTGGTTTCCCTGTGGCTGATGGCGATTTTAACCAAAACCTCATCTATTGCCCGCGCCCAAATCGTTTTAATGTCTTCCGCCCCGGCTTCTTCCATGCGTTTATCCCCGACCTCGACTGAAGTGACCTTTACAAGGGAAGCCTCGCCTGTTGCCTCATCGTCTATGACTAGTTCATCGCCTTTCCTTATCGTGCCTGAAAGCATTGCTCTTGTATGGATTGATTCTCCTCTTTTGCTTACTATGACCCTCACGAGCACGTTTTTTGGTTTTTTCTGTTTGTGGACAGACCCGCATTCCTCGCATTGTAAAAGTACGTCCTTTGTACCTTTCAGGACAATATGCTGCACTGGTTCTGTTGGTGAGCATGAAGGACATTCTATTTCGATTTTTTCCATAATTCAAAATTGGAGGCTCTCTACATATAAATATCCAGCAGGTTATGAATAAATATAAGGCGGGATAAGATATAAATAGAAAGATAACTTAATGAGAATAACCGGAGGTAAAGGCATGAGGCTAAGCAAACAAAGTTTGATTATCGCAACGATTGTACCATTAATATTTGGTGTAGTAATAATTTCAAATTACATTGAGGCATTAAATATATTGCAACCGCTGGGACAATCTACATTTCTGATATACAATCAAGCAGTGGTAATAGGTGTTTTTTCATTCCTGGCTCTCGCAGTGTACTGGTGCGTAATGATGTACCTGATATACCTGCTTCAGGAGAACCTGATGATACTGGATTCAAATCTTGACAAAGCAGCAGACATTGGTGCCAAGCACCTTACAGAATCAAAGAACCTGCTGAATCAGGTTATAGCCATTCTGAAAAGATACGAAACAAGCCAGTAATATGCGAAAAGCATATTACTAATTTCTTTTTTTTAATTTTTTTGTGTTACATTCAACGATTTGCAAATATCGACCTGCAACAAAATGGACATTAACATCGAACTAATACGAACTCGTACGAACTCCGGCGGCGTGAGTTCGTAAAGCGACACCTCGCTTTATGCGGTATTCAAGTATGCGAAGCATACCTGTCGTTTGATAAAACTTTCCTAAAGTTTTCAATTCGTACGAGTTAGTTGTTGATTTTTCATGCCAGACGCGAAGTGCGCAAAGAATTAATTAAAATCAATCTTCACTGAACCATTTTCTGAGCATATCCGATGAGGCCGCCGGCATCCACTATGCTGCGCACGAAATCGGGCAGCGGCGTTGCCTGGTAAGTCTCGCCCTTTGTGGTATTGCTGATAACCCCGGACTCAAAATCAACCTCGATATGGTCGCCTTCCTCGATTTTATCGGTATCTGCACATTCAAGGAGAGGAAGCCCGATGTTTATTGCATTCCTGAAAAATATGCGGGCAAAGGATTTTGCGATTATGCATTTAACCTTCGCGCCCCGAAGCGCAAGAGGCGCATGTTCGCGCGATGAACCGCACCCGAAATTAAAGCCTGCCACAATTATGTCCCCATCCTTCACACCGCTTGCGAACTCAGGGCGAACCCCTTCAAAAGCATGTTTTGCAAGTTCCTCAGGCTTATTTATTGTAAGGAATTTTCCAGGGATGATTGCATCGGTATCTATGTCGTCCCCGAATTTCCATACGTTTGCCGGGAGTTTCAGGTCGGTTTCGAGGTTGAGTGTGAGTTTTTGCTTCATATTTGGCTGAATTGGTTGCTTGGGTTATAAGATTTATAATGACCGATAATATCGGTCAAAACAACTATAAAGTGACCGATAAATTTATTTGCGACGAGGGAGATACTGGTTGTAATGAACAACGAAACAATAATAGAAATATTGAGCGGCTGGAACTTTTGGAGGCGGGATCAGGAAACCGGCATAAGCAGGGACGCATATTTGAACAGGCTGGATAGGCTGGCTGAGACAGAACAGATTTTAGTCATAACTGGAGTCAGGAGGAGCGGAAAATCCACATTAATGAAGCAATTCATCAAAAAAAAAGTCTCCTCCGGCATTGACAGATCCTCTTTTCTGTATGTAAACTTTGAAGAGCCGAAATTTTCCGGGTTGCTTTCGTCCGTATTTCTCCAGCAAATTTACGAGGCTTACCTGGAAATAATAAAGCCTATGGAGAAGCCATGGATTTTTCTGGACGAGGTTCAAAATGTCCCAAACTGGGAGAGGTTCGTGAGGGGCTTGCACGAAAAAAAAGAGGCGAATATTTTCATTTCAGGCTCAACCTCCAAACTGCTTGGCAAAGAACTTGGAACCTTGCTTACTGGCAGATGGGTGGAAATGAAAACATACCCCTTAGACTTCCGGGAATTTCTCCTGTTCAAACAGATAAAAATAGAAAACAAAATGGACACGCTCTCCAATAAAGTCAGGATAAAACAGCTTCTCAGAGAATATCTTGAATTCGGGGGCTTTCCTCTTGTGGCTTTGAAAGAGGAGAAGGAGGAGATACTCAGGAGATATTTTGACGATATTGTGGAAAGGGACATAGCCATGCGGTACAAGATAAGAAAAACAGAAAAGCTAAAGGCGCTTTCCAAATATTATCTAACAAATTTCTCATCTCACGTTTCGTACAGGCGAATTGCCAGGTTCATAGGGTTGAGCCTGGACAGTATAGAGCGGTATTCCGCATACATGGCAGAAGCGTACCTTCTATTCTTCGTCCAAAAATATTCATACTCCCTGAAAGAGCAGGAAGTAAACCCCAGGGTTGCTTATGGTATTGACGCCGGATTGATAAACATTACGGGCTTCAGGTTTAGCGACAATCTGGGAAAGCTGTATGAAAATACGGTCTTTCTTTCCCTGCTTGAGGGTGGAAAAGAGGTATACTATTATAAAAATAGGGGCGAATGTGACTTTTTGATAAAAGAAGGGCAAAGAATTGTTCGCGCCGTGCAAGTTTCGTACGAGATAAAAGAAAACAAGGAGCGTGAAGTCAATGGACTGCTGGAAGCCATGGACGCATTTAAACTGAAAGAAGGACTAATGATAACAGAGGACGAGGAAGAGGAAGAAAGAATAGAAGGCAGGAAAATAGTTTACATGCCCCTCTGGAAATGGCTCCTAAATGTTTGAATTGTTCAGTTCGTATGTTTCTCATGAGACTTATCCAGTAAAGGCAGACGATATTAATTATACTCCCGCCACGTCTTCCCGCATTTAGTGCACCTGAAAAACCTTACTTCGCTCTCATCAGCAGACCGAAGCTGCCGCAACCACCAGTAAGCCGTATCGTTTCCGCATTCCTCGCATTTGGCTTTGGTCGTGGGCATCCCCATCTCTCGCCCTTCAAGGACAGTTACCTCGCGCTCATTTCGTTCGGTCTTTGAAACAAAACTTCCTTTAATCGCCATTTCATGCCCGCATTTACTGCACTTATAGACGTTCTTGGCTGGCATCATCATGCTTTTACATTTCGGACAAAATTCCATTGATATCACTCTTGGCGTTTTCTATGATTTTATTATGGTCAAATGCAAGTTCGGGTATTTCATTCAAACCGAAAAGCCCTGTATCCATAGCATCCGAACCTGCTTTAAGGTTTCCCCTTCCTTTTGCAAGATAACATACGGAAACAGTATGGCCTCTGGGGTCGCGCGAAGGGTCGGAATACACGCCCAGGAGCTTGATTATTTCTATATCAAGACCCGTCTCCTCCTTTGCCTCGCGAACGACAGCCGCCTCAACCGTCTCCCCCACTTCAACGAATCCGCCGGGAAGCGCGAACCTGCCCTTAAACGGCGGGTTCCTGCGCCTGATAAGGACGAGTTTCCCCTCAAATATTATAAGCGCGTCCACGGTAAGAAGAGGCGTTACGGGTTTCATTTGTCTCATTTCCTCAGTACTATGGTCAGGATATCATTATCGTACATCATATGGTCAAGACCGGCGCGCTGTCCCTCATGCTTTGCGGAATCGCCCCATATTTGAGCATACCTGAACCTTTTTTTAAAATCGCGGTGAAGCTTGTCGCATACATCGCCGATGGTGAAGCCCTCCCTCACTATCAGCGGCTCTTCCATGTCGGCGGGCTTTCCCTGCGGCTTCAGGAAAATCCTGATAAACCCTAATTTTTCATACAGTTTTTCTTTAAGCTCTTCGATATGCACCTTTTTATCAGCAGAAACCAAAAGGGCATCCGGGAATTTTTCTTTACATTTCCTGAGGGTATATTCGTCCGCAAGGTCAATTTTATTGATAACCACGATTGCCGGAATATATTTCCTGTTGCCAAGAACGGCATCTATCAACTGGTCGATTGTAATGTCCTCACGTATCAATACGTTGGCGTTGTGGATTCTGTACTCTCCCAGGATAGTTTTTACGGTGTCCTCATCAAGACCAAGTTCAACAGTACTGTTTATAGTGACGCCACCCCTTGCTTTTTTCTTTATCGTGACATCAGGCGGTCTTGAATTGACGCGGATACACGCTTCATTTAACTCCTCGACGAGAACATCATAGTGGACGAGCTGGAAAACATCGAGCAATATCACAGCAAGGTCGGCGTTCCGTATTACAGCGATGACCTCTTTGCCGCGGCCCCTGCCAGAGGCAGCACCACGTACAAGCCCGGGCACGTCCAGTATCTGGATTGTAGCCCCTTTGTAATCCATCGCCCCCGGCACCACGTCCAGTGTTGTAAATTCATAGGCAGCAACCGCAGATTCCGTACCTGTGAGACTGTTCAGAAGCGTACTTTTGCCTACAGACGGGAATCCCACGAGCACAACGGAAGCATCGCCTGATTTCTTTACCGAAAACCCTTCCCCACCGGATTTTGAAGACGCTCGCTTTTGCACTTCATCCCGAAGACGCGCAATCTTTGATTTAAGGCGGCCGAGGTGACCTTCGGTAGCCTTGTTATATTTAGTTTTGGAGATTTCTTCCTCAATCGCTTTTATTTCTTCTTCAAGTGCCATCGGCTCTAATAGCTGTAATCAAGGCAAAAAGGATTTGGGTGATAAAGTCCTTCTGGAACCGGATGAACGCTTTATTCGATTTCCTGGAATCAAATGCTGATGCGGCAATAAAGACTCTCGATGAACTTGTGCGCATACAAACGCATGTCCCGCCCGGAGAGAACTACGGGAAAGTCATGGAACTGGCAGCCCGCAAGCTTCGGGAGCTTGATTTTGAGGTTGAGATTATCCGCATGCCACGGGAATTATTCGAGAAAAAAAATCCCCGCCTCTCGCATCTTGCGGCAGAGCGGGTGAATTTATCAGCTAAATTGAATGTGGGCGCGCCAAAAACCCTGTTAATCAATACGCATCTTGACGTCGTCCCGGCAAGCGCAAACTGGAGCGTGCCTCCGTTTGAGGTCACATTAAGGGACGGGCGCATATTCGGGCGCGGGGTGGCAGATTCAAAAGGAGGCGTCAGCGCGCTATTAACCGTGCTTTCTGCGATGAAGGAGCTTGGCGTCAAACCCGCATACAACCTGAATATTGCCCTGACCACAGATGAGGAAATGGGACCTTACTCCGGGCTTTGCCATCTTGCGGACATTGGCAAGCTTGAGGCTGATTATTTCCTGAGCATGGACGGGGACAGCGACGATATCACCATTGCATCGAACGGGAACGTGGACTGGCAGATAGATGTTTTCGGGAAATCATACCACAGCGGCAGCAGTTTTCTCGGCGTGAATGCGATAGAGAAATCCGTTCCGATCATGAGCGAACTATTGGAACTTAAGGCGAAGGTCGAACTACGACGCTCAAAGGTGCCCGCCAGTACAGCAATCAGTCGCAAAACAGGCATTGATACCTTAATGCCGGTTCTCAATATCACAATAATAAATGCAGGGGTTAAACAGAATATCGTGCCAGATAAGTGCACGATGAAAGGCGACCGCCGCTATATCCCTGAGGAGAAATTCGG
The DNA here is from genome assembly GCA_902386255.1 of uncultured archaeon. Classification (GTDB taxonomy): domain Archaea; phylum Halobacteriota; class Methanosarcinia; order Methanosarcinales; family Methanoperedenaceae; genus Methanoperedens. Next base: position 15,421 of record CABMII010000050.1, on the reverse strand, counting down.
GGATGTCTGCAAAGAGATGAACGCTGCCCTTTCCCGCGTGAGGGAAAAACATCCCGACATTGATTTTAAGTTAAGCTGTGATGATATTTACGCCCCCCTGCTCACGGATATGAACCATCCCTGGATTAAGGAAGTAAAGCGCGTGGCCGGCGAGGTGGCTGGGAGGGACGTAAGGCTTGCGGGGGCGCAGGGAAGCCTTGACGTGGCGTATGCGGTCAAGGTCACGGGACTGCCTGCATGCTGCTTCGGGATTGGAAGGAGGACCGAAAGCAATGCACATGCTGATGACGAGAATATTTGGGTGGAAGACCTTGTGATGTACATGAAGTTCCTTGCAAAATTGCTGATTGATAAGGCGGCTTAATTAATCATATTTGAGAAAACCGTTAGCTTTTCTTCCTTATGATTATCTCCCAATCCGTTTTATTTTGCTGCCTCACGCTCACTACCTCATGCCCGCCTGCTTCCATTCCCCTCGGAACTTCGGTTACTGCCGTCGGGTCATCCACGATTAATTTCAGGATTTTCCCCTTTTCGAGTGCATGCAGCGCCTGTTTTGCATACACAAAATTATAAGGGCACATATTTCCTTTGAGATTTATTTCCTGGTCGGCTTTAACATCAGCAAGGAAAGTGCCGTTAATATAAGCCCGCGTCCTCTCTTCCTTCGGGTTTTCTAAAACCTCATTCGCAGGACCGTGTTCCACAAGCTCGCCGAGATACAGGTGGATTACGTAGTCTGCAAGCCTCATTGCCTGATGGATGTTGTGAGTAACTATCACGATGGTGTAATCATTCTTCAGTTTCAGGAGCTGCTGTTCGATATGCTGCGACGAGACCGGGTCTAAAGCCGATGTGGGCTCATCGCACAGGATAATTTCCGGCTCAACCGCAAGCCCTCTTGCAAGGCAGAGTCTCTGCTGCTGGCCGATTGAGAGTTTTGACGCCGGTGATTTTAATCTGTCCCTGACCTCGTCCCACAGCCCTCCGATTTTCAGGTATTTCTCCACTATCTCATCCAGTTTCTTTTTTTCTTTTACGCCGTGGAGCCTGGGTCCGTAAGCCACGTTATCATATATCGACATGGGGAGTGGATTGGGTTTCTGCGGAAGCAGTCCCATCCTGCGCCTAACATCAGTGACGTCAGTGCCGCCATTGAGCACATCCATATTACCTACTATTATTTTACCCGAAACTCTGGCTCCATCAGTGAGGTCAATGAGCCTGTTGAAGCATTTAAGCAAAGTACTCTTACCGCATCCCGAAGGACCTATGATGGCTGTTATCAGTTTTTCCGGTATTTCAACGGTTATATCACGGAGTGCGTGGTGGTCGCCATAGAATGCGCTTAAGTTCTGGATAGTTATGTGACTCATATAATCACCTGATAATATTCTTCATAAATCTCTTTGACAAAGCCCGCGATGCAATACTCAATGCAAGTACGATTATAAGAAGTACCAGCGCACTGGCATAAGCCCGTGCCTGTACCTCAGGGAATGGAGTGCCGAGCTGGAAGAATATTGCAAGCGGAAGCGAAGCTACAGGGTCAAAGAGCGAGCGCGGAAGGCTGTCTGTGTAGCCTGCTGTGAACAGAATGGATGCAGCATCTCCGATTCCACGCCCGAAAGAAAGGATCACCCCGGTCACTATGCCGGGCAGAGCCTGCTTTACAACTACCAGTGCTGTGGTCTCAAATCGTGTAGCTCCGAGCGTATAGGAAGCTTCTTTTAAATCAGCAGGAACCATTTTTATTACCTCTTCCATTGATCTTATCATTATGGGAAGCTGCAAAATCGTAAGAACTATGATTCCACCCAGAAGTGATGCTCTCATTCCAAGATAAAGCATGATAATGAACCCAAAGGCGCCGTACACGATAGAGGGAGTGCCCCAGAGCACATCAAGGGAGAGCCTGATATAATATGCAGCCTTTGTTTTTCCGATATAATCTTTTTGCAGCGATAGCGCCGCAGGCAGGCTTATCATAAGGGCAAGAATCAGGCTGCCAAAAGCCAGATATAGCGACCCGACTATGGCATTCAGGATACCGCCCTCTTTCCCAAGATAGTATCCGCCTTTAGGCGTCTGCGTTATCATGGATAATGAAAGAGCGGGCGCGCCATTCCAGACAATCACAGCCACCACTACGAAAAGGCTGCCCACAACGACAGCCAGCGACGCTATCATAAGAGCTTTGAAAAGCTTTTCCTCGCTGAGTTTATCCATGCATCCTCCTCTCAATCCGTACCAGTATCAGTCTTGCGCCCAGAGTAGAGAACAAAATAATCAGCATCAGTATAAGGGCTGCAAGCAGCAATGCCGAATCGTACAGCGGAATGGACATCATTTCACCGTAGTTATTGGCGATAAGCGCAGTCAGTGGATAAGTGGAATCGAATATCGAGGAAGGGATTTTCACCACATTCCCTACAACCATGAGGACGGCCATGGTTTCTCCGATCGCGCGGGAAAATCCCAGGATAACGGCGGCTGCTATGCCAGGCAAGGCGGTTCTTATTACTGCATGTTTTATTGTCTGCCAGCGTGTGGCGCCAAGCGAAAGCGAAGCTTCCCTCACCTCAAATGGCACTGCCTTGAATACCTCATACGATATCGAAATAATAATGGGGAACACCATGATGGCAAGCACGATGCCGCCTGCAAGTACACTGTAGCCGGTGGCGTAGCCGCCCCCGTTCAGAAAAGGTATTCCCGAGTCTTTGAATAAAGGTGCTATCCCTGCTACAAGAGGCACAACAGCCAGCACACCGAAAACCCCGAATACCACAGGAGGTATGCCGGCGAGCAGGTCTATCAGGGGCAAAACTATTGATTTCAATCTCTCATTAGCATATTCCGCCAGATAGACCGCGCTCAGGATGGATAGGGGTATCGCGAAGACCATGGCAAGAGCAGTTACAATGACAGTGCCCAGGATGAACGGATAGAAGCCGAAAATGCTTTGTGAGGGAAGCCATGCACTGCCGAGCAGAAGTTCGCCCAGCGATTTCACCTCAAGAATCGGCTCTGACCGGAGGTAAAGTGCGATAGCTACAATAAATACAAGCACGCTTGAGAAAACAGCAGCAGCCAGCATGAGCCTGCCTGCAAAAGCATCTTTCAGTCTTCTAAAATTCATGGTTCAAGCTTCTTTAACTCACCATCAAGATAGTCCCTGGATAACTCAATGTAGCCCACCTCATCAACATACTTCTGCCCGTCATTGAGAACCCATCTGATGAATTCTGAAGTAATTCCCGTGGGCTTTCCCTTGGTCACAAATAATTCGACCCTCGCAGGCGGACTCGGAAACACGCCGCTTTTAATGGATGCAATTGTTTTTTCCTTGGTGCTTATATTCTCATCAGGGTCAACAATGCCGTTTTCATTCACGTCAAATGGTATTATCTGGATGCCCGATACAGGCTGCCCTGTGTTCATATCAAAGGCATAATTATAGTTGTTATATCCTATTCCCAGTGGGTCTTTCTGCACTGCGGCAAGCAGTCCGGGGTCGCCGTAAACGCCTGTGCCTTTGAGATTTTCCTGTTTACCGCCGAGGTACTTTGCCCATATATCGGACGCTCCCGATGCATCGCTCCTCGTATATACATGAATTTCCTGTTTTATTTCGGGATTCCCTACGACATCGCCCCAAGTATTCACAGTCCCGTTGAGATACAGGTCTGCAAAAGTCTTTCTTTTGACGCCTTTGCTCAGGAGGCCGTTAAGCACAGGGTTCCTGGCATTGACTGTGACTACAACGGCATCCCTTGTCACACCGATCGGATATGCGCCTTTCTGAATCTCCGAGGGGTCAACATCTCTTGAAATCATGCCGATATCAACAAGCCCGCCAAGCGTATCAGCCATTCCCTTGCCCGCGCCGCCTGCCGAAATCTCAACTTTCACATTGGGGTGCAATTTCTGGAACTCCTCGCCCCAGCGCACAGCCATCGGGTACAGGGCAAATGCGCCTGACAGCGTTATCGTGCCCTAAAGTTCCTGCGAGTTTACAGCGGTCTGTGTAGCCGTGGTTCTCGGTGTTGAAGTGACAGAAGCGGTAGGCGTGGACTGTGTTTCAGATTTTGGGTTGCCGATGCATCCTGATAATAATGCACCTATCATAACTGAAATCAGAATAATAACAATAAATTTTCCTTTCATTAATTCCACCTCGAAAAGTTAAAAATAATATAATCCCTTCTTAAATTCATTTTTAATTCACCTGCTTATGAATAAGCAAGTGCAGATGAGCAGGCACATATAAATATGCAGAGAAAAAGGCGATAATTGGAACGATGATTACAAAAACCGAATAATTGCGGCAAAGGTTGAACGGAAAAGCATAGATAAAATGGGTCGAAGATCGGTAAAAATCAGTATTATATAAAATAAAAATTTTAGGTTACAATTCTGCTATTGTAATTCTGGTTGAGTTTTCCGATATTGTTTTTACTCCTTTAGAAACTTCTAAGATATTGATTTTCCAATCTTCTGGACTCCCCATATTTCCCCCAATAATTGGATATAAACAATCTATTATCGATTTTACTTTTCCGGTGGCAATATCTCCTAAATTTATCCTAGAACTTCCAAATTCGATTTTTACATAAAACGAGGATAAATGTTTCGCTACATTATAATTTTCCTTTACCCATGAACTAAATTCGGCATCTGTAGCGTTTTTAGGTAAATTATCCGAATAAATTTTAGAATTTATTGCATATTTATATTTAATTGGAGAAACAGATTCCAAAGAATTGCATATTTTGAAACTGCAACCATGTTTAATATCTATCATTTTGGTTGCTCTAAACCACTTTAAGTTAGGTCTTTTTCCTCCTAACCAACCTTTCTTATTTATTAATGCTGAAAAAACAGGCTCGCATAAATTATCTATATCAAAATACATGCCATTGACTTTCATAGATTCAAGATGAAAATTCAGACAAATCCCGTCTTCAGAACCATTGCCGTCATTATCAGGAATCTGTTGATCTAAATTTTGTTTCCATGGTTTTTCTCTAGCGGTCGAAAACGATGAAGGTTCCCCGCTTACCCAAAAAGTCATTGGTTCGGCTAAAACAATATTTTTTGCAATTTTTTCTAATTCTATGGAAGAATTCTCAATAGAAATATTGGGTGGCGTTGTGTTTTTTTCCATGCACCTCTCACAAAATTTCCAATTAGACATTCTGTTTGACATCAACCATTCAATAGCTTCTTTTTCATCATCAAAAAATAGCTTATTTATATTGGATTTTAATCTTGGAACAAATCCACATAATGCCTTGTGAAGAACATTATATTTTCTACCACTCGACCCTTTGCCTGAATAATCATTGAAAATATACCCCATCTTTTTCTCAGAGATATTTCGAAGTTCTCCATCAGTTTCAATTTTCCTCATAAATATATCAAATAGTATAAAATATATAAAAATATTTCTAAAACAGCCGGAAAAAGCAAAGATAATAAATTATGCACTAAAACATAATGTTATGCTGCATATCTTCAATCATAACTCTATCAAAACAAGCTCAAATTTAATCCCCATACAGGACTGGCAGAACCCCAGGAATTCTTTTGCATTGACAGACATTTCGTCGTAGAGGGATTTGGATATGTAAAAAATAATATGGACTTTTCCGGGGTTCCCTGCAATTCTCTTTCTTATCTCGCCGTGAAGCTCTTGAAAAAGGGCTACAAGAGTCGTGAAATTTATCCTCTTCAGAACCCGGATGTGCCCCACTCCTGCCTCATCCACCCAGACCCGGTAATTGGCAGATTTCCGGATAAAAATTTCACTTTCATTCATATAATTCCCAGGTTTTCTTACCGGATTCGTTATCCCATCTGACCTCTTCAGCCAGAAACCGTCTTGTTGCAGCAATCATGTCAAGCCGCTCATGGACATATCCGCGCAGGAATACATCTTCGATATTCTCAGCATCCTTCTCAATTTCATGCTGTCGTGCAAGGACGTTTTCAAGTTCCCGGAGCGCATGATGCCGACTCGTAAGCTGCCAGCTTGTTTCTATTAATGCAAGCGTGCGAGTCAATCTCTCAATACTTATTCGCATGCGCCGAAATTCCGGTTTTTTCAGCCCTTCTTCTGCGTAATTTTCATACGCGGATGGTTTTTCTTCAGTGCCCTCATCTGATTCGATACCATCCCGTTTGTTTTGGATGGCAAAAATGATCCCATCTTTTATTTGACATTGGTTTTTTTTTCACCGTGTCTATCAATGAGAACACGATATATATCCCTGGATATACAGGCAGAAATTGTCACTATCTAACGCAATATCAGAATCACGACAAATAATTGCCGTATGGGTTAATCTTTATAATAATTCTTTTTATTTAGTTTCGATGATAAAGAATTTGTCTAGTAGTAGCAGTTTAAATCTGTCAAAATTCGTCTAATATTATCAGGTTTTTATTAAGATGTTGTGGGATGATTTAACCATCTAAAATCATATCCTTTTCGGTAAGTCAAATACTATCCTTAGCGAAATGAAAAATTAATGCCGTTTCAGAAATATAAGCCAAAGCTTTTACCGTAAGTGGCTTATTCGGAAACAAAATATCAGGCAGTTGAATCATTATCCAAAGAACCAAGATTGTCAGACAAAAAAGGAAAGTGTGTTTGAATAAATTAACTACAAAAGGACGCGTTTTATCCCAGATATCATGGTGAATCTTTATCATTCACCTCTCATAAATTGGTTGAATTCACATAAAGGTTATCCTATTTTTTTTAAATAATGTGTGGATTATTGGCAGACAAATCTCTTTGGTAATTTTCTCGGTTCTCCGGTTTATGAGATTTCAATAACTATATGTGATTATTAGAGTATGCCAATCACGGCAAAAAGTGAAATGTGGAGTCACATTTCGCCTCCTATCCGTTTCCTGGCTTATTTTATTCCAGGATAATTAATCCAGGTCTTCCCTCAGTTGAGCCGCCTTCGTAAAAAAGCTGTCCGTAGAATAATGGAGCAGCAGGCTGGATGCTATAAAACCGGCAGCAACAATCGCAGCGAATATGACTATCTGTATGGAAGCTGCCTCTATGGGGTCGGCACCGCTCAGGAGCATGCCTGTCATGACACCCGGTATCCACACCAGGCCAAGGTTCTTCATGTTGTCTATTGAAGGAATCAGAGATGAGAGAATACCCTGTTTAAGGCAGGCCGAAACTGCTAGCTCCGGATTTGCACCCAGCGCCAGGTAAGCTTCGACCTCAGCCCTCCTGTTCTTTATTTCACCCCTATACCTGTCTATGGCTAACGAGCTCACGTTCATGGCATTGCCTATCAGGATGCTTCCGGTCGGGACAACGTATCTTGGCTCAAACGGGAAAATTCCAAGCAGAAAGAAAGGTACCAGTAAAAGCGCTGACGCAGAAGCTATGGAAAATATTGCAGGAGGCAGGCTCCCCTCAAGTTTGCCTGACCTGGAATACGTGGTATGTCCTGCGATAGCGGCCATAGCTATCAGCACCAGAGCGCTCCAGTAAATGGGCAGCTTGAATAACAGGAGAATTATGGAGGCAAGAATCAGTACCTGGATAAGCGCCCTTGTCCCGGCTAAGGATATTTCCTTCCCTATGCCGAATCTTCGCGCATAAGCCGCTGTCAGCACAACAAGCAGAACTGTCAGGGCGAGAGCAAGAATCTCAGGCATGATATTCCTCCAGCCTGCCATCTTTGAGGGTTAAAATCCTCCCGCTAATCCTCAGAGCCTGCTCCCTCTCATGTGTGACCCACAGCATGGTCAGGTTCCGCTCCCTGCCCAGGCGAAGCAGCAGTGTCTCCACTTTCTCGGCTGACACTGCATCCAGCGAGGAAGTGGGTTCATCCAGCAGGAGTACTTCAGGCCGGTTTGCAAGCGCCCTGGCTATGCATACCCTCTGCTTCTCTCCAACTGAGAGCTGCCCTGCATCGGCATCCAGCAGGTTTCCCGGTATCGCCGCCTCCAGTGCAAGAGCCTCAAGATCCATATCGTCTCCCCATAATCTCATGCCGAATGCAAGGTTATCCCGCACACTTCCCTTAAAAACAACAGGAACCTGGAACACCATGCCCACCTTTCTTCTCAACTCCATTGGGTCATAGTCCCTGATATCTTTTCCATTCAGCAGGATAATTCCCGAGTCGATCTCTGATAGCCTGTTGATCAGCCGCAGTAACGTGGTCTTGCCTGAACCCGAGGCGCCCATAACAGTAACAAGCTCGCCTTTCTGTACTTGCAGATCAAGGTTGGATAATATCTGGATTTTAACTCTTGTATTGTTTACCTTGCGTAAGATGGCCTTTGAGACATTCTTCAATTCAAGGTGAACATTCATCAGCTATAGATTATCCTGCCATAAATAATACCATTCGCAGGATAATAAAAAAGAAGAGGAGATAAAAAAAAAGTTGGGGTCAGCCTTTCCGGACAGCCGCAATTGACGAACCTTATTCTATAATTGGAAAAAAATCCATTCCGGCATGAGCCGCATCATGCCGGAACGAGACAGGTTTAAATATCGAAATACTGGTAGAACTCGTACGGCGTTGGCCTGATTGAGTTCTGCTTATACTCCTCGGATTTAAGTTCTATCCACATATCGATTGCATCGGCAGGGAATACCGGCTCAAGGAACTTCCTGTCAGATTCAAGCTCATCAAGTGCCTCTTTCAGCGAGCCAGGGCATTCCTTGATACCCATCTCATGTCTCCTCTCTTTTGTGAGGTGATAGATATTCTCATCACATGGATTGCCTGGATCCATCTTTTTCTTAATACCGTCAAGTCCGGCAGATGTGAGCGCTGCAAACGCAAAATAGGTGTTGCAGCTCGTATCAGGCGGCCTGAACTCGATCCTCTTGGGAGCTTCCTTGCCCTTCTCATAGACAGGCACCCTTATACTTGCAGACCTGTTGCGCTTGCTCCACGCAATATAAACAGGAGCTTCATAACCGGGAACAAGCCTCTTGTAAGAGTTCGTGGTTGGCGAGGTAATGGCACAGAGCGCCCTTGAATGCTCCATAAGCCCGCCTATGTAATAACGGCAGGTCTGCGATATCTCGGCATACTCGTCGTCAGGGTCATAGAAGGTGTTCCTCCCGTTCTTCCAGAGCGACTGGTGGATATGCATCCCTGAGGCATTATCGCCGAATATTGGTTTTGGCATGAAAGTGGCTATCATTTTCATATTGTATGCGACGTTCTTGACAACATTCTTGTACGAGAGCACGTTATCTGCCATCTTCGTGAGCGTATCGTATTTCATGTCAATCTCGCACTGTCCTGCGGTAGCTACCTCGTGGTGGTGCGCATCGCAGACTATGCCGAAATAGTCGTAGAGCTGCCCTGTCACCTCGCTCCTGTATTCCTGGAGCGTGTCCTGCGGCGGTGCAGGATAGTAACCTTCCTTGAACCTGATAGGATGGTTGATGCCGCTTGTTTGCGACCACGGTGCCTCTTTTGATTCTATCTCGTATCATGTGCCTGACCAGGCATCGCGCGCTGTTGAATAGCTCGGTAACAGCCTGACCGAGTCAAAAACGAAGAACTCAAGCTCAGGTCCCCAGTATGAGAGGTCAAACCCTGCTTTTTCCACTGCCTCTTCAGCTCTTTGCGCTATGTGCCTCGGGTCGCGCGTGAATCGCGGTCCTCCGAAAGCATCGTAGAGGTCGCAAATCAACCTGAGAGTCCTGTGAGGGGTGTTGTCTGTCCATGGCAGGATTGCACATGTACTCGGGTCTGGGAACATCCTCATGTCAGATTCGAATATCGATTTGAATCCCTTGATTGATGAGCCGTCCAGCTTTCCTATGCCGTCCGTGAAATCCTCTTCTTTCAATGTGTATGATGGGATTGTGATGTGCTGGATATATCCAGGTATATCCATGAACTGGAGGTCTACCCATTTTACGTTCTTTTCTTTTATGAATTCCAATAACTTTTCAGGTGTTGGTGTCGCCATATTTTTTTCTCCTTTGAAGTTTTATTAAGAAGCCTCTGGAAGCCACATTATATGGCTTCTTTACCGCGTTCACCCGAACTTATACGCACGACCTGCTCGACAGGAGATATGAAAATCTTCCCATCGCCATTCTTGCCGGTTCTTGCAACTTTGGTGATCGCTTCTATCGCGGGCTCTACATCCTTGTCGTCAACTATCAGGTCTATTTTTATCTTTGGCAGGAATTCTACGCAGTATTCGCCTGCACGCCATTGCAGGCAGACGCCTTTCTGGCGTCCGCGCCCCTGCACTTCTTCGACCGTCATGCCTATGATACCTTTCTCCTGAAGCGATACCCGGATCGCATCAAGATTTTCCGGTCTTATTACTGCTTCGATTTTTTTCATTTTACTCACCTCACGAATACGCCTTTTCGGCATGCTGGGAAATGTCCAATCCCACAGCCTCCTCTTCATCCGGGACGCGCAGCCCAATGGTTGCATCTACGACCTTTGCTAAAATTACTGTCATAACAAAAGCGTATATCCATGTCACACCGACTGCAATTATCTGCGTTACAACCTGTCCTGCATGGCCATCTATCAAACCCGAACTTGCGGAATTGACTGCTACGGTTGCGAATATGCCTGTGGCTATAGCGCCCCAGGTTCCGCCCAGGCCGTGGCATGCCCAGACATCCAGGGAATCATCCACGTTCTGCTTGCTGCGAAAGAGCATTGCATAGTAACTGATAATCGCTCCGACGACTCCTATTACAATAGCTGCCATCGGTGTAACGTAACCCGAAGCAGGCGTTATTGCTACGAGACCCACAACACCGCCGGTCGCTGTACCCAGGACGCTCGGTCTCTTGTGGTACCAGCTAAGCAGTGTCCACATTAATGCTGCCGCGGCTGCTGCTGTGTTGGTTACCACAAAGGCGCTTGCTGCAAGCCCGTTGGCTCCTAATGCGCTGCCTCCGTTAAACCCGAACCAGCCGAACCAGAGGAGTGCTGCGCCGAGAATAACCATAGGTATGTTGTGCGGTTCCATGGCCTGCTTTCCGAATCCCTTGCGCTTGCCTATCACAAAGGCAATTGCGAGAGCAGAAACTCCAGAGCTTATATGCACAACTGTGCCTCCTGCAAAATCAAGTGCGCCCATTTTGAGAAGCCAGCCTCCTGCACCCCATACCCAGTGGGCTATCGGGTCGTACACGAGAGTTGCCCAGAGCAGTGAGAATACCATGAAGGCGCTGAACTTTATACGCTCAACGAATGCACCTGAAATGAGCGCTACCGTAATTACGGCAAACATCGCCTGGAATATCATGTAAGCCAGTGCAGGAATGGTCGGAGCGTAGCTGCTTGGGGCCTGTCCTACACCGTTGAGCCCCAGCCAGCTGAGGCTTCCGATCACACCGTGGAAATCAGGACCAAAGGCAAGGCTGTAGCCATAAAGCACCCACTGGACGCCTATTAATGCAAGAATCGCAAAGCTGAACATTATTGTTGAGAGTGCGTTCTTCTTGCGCACCATGCCGCCGTAGAACAAACCCAGGGCAGGTGTCATTATCATTACGAGCGCTGCACTCGCAAGAACCCAGGCAGTGTCGCCCGTGTCTACTTTTGGTGCATCTGCTGCCAGAGCAGGCGCAGAGAGCAGCAAAAAACTTATAATTATTGATAAGTACATCGATTTCTTAATATTCATTTTCATATTCCTCCTTGAAGGCATACGGCTATCTACTGAAGAATTAATTATATTTAAGTTTAACCCACAATTAGAGAAAGGTATTAATAGCAAATATGAATAGAAAGAGGAGGAGGAATTTATTCCAGTTTTTTCAATTCCTTAAAATCAATAACAGCGGAAATTGGATATGTGATTACCTTAACGCCCATCTCACTTACTGCTGCCATCATATTAGTTCCCGCATATACCACAACACCAACTTTTCCAGCATCAACCGCTGCATTAAGAACGGACTTCCCGGGCTTCCCGACCCCAGCTATGCCTCCTATCCCGGCGTTTACAGCAGAACTCAGCACTTCTTTAGCCTTTGAAAGAGCCGACTCAGGAATCTCACGAAGATTAGCGAGAAGTTTTCCTGAACCCGTATTCACAGTATCAAGGACACGGGTCATCTTTCTGGATAAAAAAATTCGCATTGGATCGATAGTAGTGCCACTGTAAACAATTAGGTCCTCGAAACGAAGGGGTTTTCTGTCTTTTACTTTTAATACACCCCCATATTTAGGATTGACAGGAATCCCATTTTTTAACAATATCCCATCAATTGTTATACTGCACATGGTTGCAATTCCTGTTTTACCTTCCGGGATTTCAATATCAGAGATGAAAGTACCTTCATCTATTAACTTGATGTATGGACTGAAAGGATAACCATTATGTATCGCGTGTTTGAGTATTTCTATGGTTTTATCAAAATCATTTTTATCTATAACAGACATATTGATTATTACTTTACCCTGTTTTGTTTTAAGGTCAAAAGTAGTATCTAACATGCACCTTTCTATTTTGGTGATAATGAAGCCAACCCTATCCCCTACAAGTGCGTTTTTTAGCTCATTTATTCCTCGCTCTGTAATAACCCTGCCATCGTACCCTAAGCGTTTTGTGAGCCCTCGCTCATCCAGAATACGGAGATAATAACGGACGCCCCGCTCCCCCATAGCATATCCTTGTTCATTCATTCTGTCAGCTATCAACCGTCCCCCTATAGGTGTATGACTTTCATGGATTATCTTCAGAATCGCCACCATTTTTCTTTGTACAGCCAGGTCCATAGTTGATACGCTCATCCCATTTAATGCGACAGCATTCAAGTAGCAGCAAAGCTACTTCGATGAATTCTTACTCTGTCTGCATATCACATGATGTAGATAAAAAATAAAACTCCAGCATACCTTCGAACCGTGCTGGAGTGATATTTAAATTAAATATCGAAGTACTGGTAAAACTCATAAGGCGTGGGCCTGATTGAGTTCTGCTTATACTCCTCGGATTTAAGTTCTATCCACATATCGATTGCATCGGCGGGGAATACCGGCTCAAGGAACTTCCTGTCAGATTCGAGCTCTTCAAGCGCCTCTTTCAGTGAGCCCGGGCACTCCTGGATACCCATCTCATTTCTTCTCTCTTTTGTGAGGTGATAGATATTCTCATCGCACGGGTTGCCCGGATCCATCTTCTTCTTTATGCCGTCAAGTCCTGCCGAAGTGAGCGCCGCAAACGCAAAGTAGGTATTGCAGCTCGTATCAGGCGGCCTGAACTCGATCCTCTTGGGCGCCTCCTTGCCCTTTTCATAGACAGGCACTCTTATGCTTGCAGACCTGTTGCGCTTGCTCCACGCGATATAAACAGGAGCCTCATAGCCAGGAACAAGCCTCTTGTACGAGTTCGTGGTGGGCGAGGTTATTGCACAGAGCGCCCTTGAGTGCTCCATAAGCCCGCCTATGTAATAACGGCAGGTCTGCGAAATCTCGGCATACTCGTCGTCCGGGTCATAGAAGGTGTTCCTCCCGTTCTTCCAGAGCGACTGGTGGATATGCATCCCGGAAGCGTTGTCGCCGAATATTGGTTTTGGCATGAAAGTAGCTATCATTTTCATATTGTATGCCACGTTCTTGACCACGTTCTTGTATGAGAGGACGTTGTCCGCCATCTTCGTGAGAGTATCGTATTTCATATCAATCTCACACTGGCCTGCAGTAGCTACCTCGTGGTGGTGTGCGTCGCAGACTATGCCGAAATAGTCGTAGAGCATTCCTGTCACCTCGCTCCTGTATTCCTGGAGCGTATCCTGGGGCGGGGCTGGATAGTAACCTTCCTTGAACCTGATAGGATGGTTGATGCCGCTCGTTTGAGACCACGGTGCCTCTTTTGATTCTATCTCGTATCCTGTGCCTGACCATGCATCGCGTGCTGTTGAGTAGCTTGGCAGCAGTCTGACCGAGTCAAACACGAAGAACTCAAGCTCGGGTCCCCAGTATGAGAGGTCAAACCCTGCTTTTTTAACAGCCTCTTCAGCCCTCTGCGCTATGTGCCTGGGGTCGCGTGTGAATCGCGGTCCTCCGAAGGCATCGTAGAGGTCGCAAATCAAGCGGAGTGTCTTGTGAGGGGTGTTGTCTGTCCAGGGCAGGATTGCGCAAGTACTAGGGTCGGGGAACATCCTCATGTCCGACTCAAATATCGATTTGAATCCCTTGATTGATGAGCCGTCTAGTTTTCCAATACCATCTGTGAAATCCTCTTCCTTCAGTGTATATGACGGGATTGTGATATGCTGGATATAACCCGGGATATCCATGAACTGCAGGTCTATCCATTTCACATTCTTTTCTTTTATGTATTCTAATAGTTTTTCAGGTGTTGTTGTCATTATATTTCTCCCATTTTATAATGTATTTTAAAAAAATAGAGAGATTAGAGGGCATCCCCATCTATCTCTCCAGTTCTTATTCTCAATGCTTTTCGCACAGGTATTATGAATATCTTACCATCGCCGAAGTTGCCCGTGTGGGCACTCTGCTGGATGATGCCTGCAACCTCATCTGCATTTTCATCCTTGACCACAAGTTCAACTTTGACTTTGGGTAGAATATCCACGGCATATTCGGTGCCGCGCCATACCTGTTTTATCCCTTTCTGCTGGCCTCGTCCTTTAACCTCGGTAATGGTCAGACTTATATAGCCTGCCTTATCCAATGCGTTCTTGACGTCTTCCACTTTTGTGGGTCTTATTATTGCTTCAACTTTCATCATAGTTTCACCTCATTCCATCGCGTGGACCAGCAGCCACGAATTCCGGATAGCAAGCTGCACCATGTTCACCTATATCCAGACCGCTCAATTCCTCTTCAGGAGAAACCCTTATTCCTATGGTATATTTAAGGATTCCAAAGAGGATAAGTCCAGTCCCGAAAGCCCAAACTGCTACCGTTACCGCATCTATCGCCTGGGCTATAAACTGTCCGGTTTCACCTACTATTAATCCTTTTACACCGGCGTAGGTGCCGTCCGCAAATATGCCCACAGCAAGCAGACCCCATACACCATTGTATGCATGGCATGCCACTGCTCCTACAGGGTCATCAACTTTGAGCTTCCAGTCGTTGAACCAGACTCCAACCATTATTATTATTCCGGAAATGGCTCCTATTACCACCGAAGCCCAAGGTGCGACATACGCACAGGGTGCCGTTATACCAACAAGACCCGCAAGAGCACCATTGCATGTAAGGGCTATGTCCACCTTCCCGGTCCTGAAGTAGGTTGCATAACAGACTAAAACCGCCCCGGCTGAGCCGGCAAGGAATGTGTTGACAGCAATTACCGAGATTCGTAAGTCTGTGGCTGCAAGCGTACTGCCCGGGTTGAACCCGAACCAGCCGAAGAACAGGAAAAATGTGCCCATAACAATATATCCCAC
>CABMII010000049.1 GCA_902386255.1 uncultured archaeon | reverse complement strand
TCTACGTGACTGGGGAATTATCCTGAATCAATTGAGAGTGTATTTCGGTGAACGAATGGATGTGTATATATAAAAGGGAAAGTAAATGATTATAGGAAGTTTCAGCAAATTATGTTACACTCCCGATGAAATATTTTGTTTCCAAACTTTCAATCAAGAAAATGAGACAAAATCCCCATTTAATGTTACATTTTCCCAAATGGAAATCATAGAAAAATTATCAAAACCTCCTAATCGACATGAAATACAAATCAAAGCAACTGAAAAGCTAAATTATATAAAAGATTTGATGGATAAAAAAATTATTGAAATCACCAAAGATGACTATAGCTAACAACCCCAAATTCCTAAACCGACCCGGAGACTACTACTTCTGCTCCCTTTGCGCCGCCTGGCATCGCTGCACCAATGACCCTTCATCCACTGGCAATCAGCATTTATCACATCTTGACGAGAACGAGACAAACTCCCCATCCTCAAAATACTTCTACTGCTCTCTCTGCAACAAATGGCACACCGACGCCAGAAAAGACCATTTACAGTACCGCTTGTATATCCAGCGAGACCCAGATTTAAAGCCAACGCCGCACCTCCAGCCAACCACAGCGCCATCATCCAACCACTTGCATCATCCTCCCACCGCCATTCTCGGCTCTTTTGACGGCGCCGCTGGTCTCTGGAAAACCGAATCCGAGCATCTGAGCAGCATTCCTTCCATGGAAGCGCGCCGCCAGTGCGAGGGAATTCTTGCGCTTGTCAAAAGTCTGGATAAAGACCTGCATATTCAGCATTTCAATCGAAAAAACGGCTTTTCCTTTATTGTTAAAGGGCTGAAGATAGGTGAAATAAAGCTCGATTCAGGCAGATTTGTCCTCACGCTGATTCAGAACATTCTGAACAAGGGTTACACGAGTGTTCATCAGGTGAAAGAGGATTTCGTATTTGAAGGTTCGGGAAAACCTTATGTTTCAGACACAGACCTGCGAAATCATTTCGTCCAAGAAGCAAAAAATCTGATTGAACTTCGCAAGAACAATACCATCGGCTACCGTGAGAAATGGTTACACTGTTTGCTTATTGAGAATATGCATGACGGGAGTCTTTCCGGTCTTGACCTTGATTTTCTGTACTATGAGACGCCTGTGGGAAAAGTTAAGCGAAACAGGCAGTTTGGACGGGAGCATATTGATATTCTGGCAATGGAGCGGCGCAGTAAAGCGCTGGTTGTTGTTGAAGTCAAAAAACAGGGTGAGGACTTGAATTCTGCCGTATCTCAGGGGCTTTCTTATGTCGAGTGGCTTGTAAAGTATAAGGAGCATCTTAAGCCAAGGATAGCTCAATTAGGTTGGGATGTGGATATTGAAAACTTAAGATTGGTTGTGCTTGCACCAGATGTGCAAATTAAGAATGCAGGACGGGAGGCGACTATTTTGGGGCAGGCTAAAAGGTTAAACTGCGAGGTAGTGGCAGCATACATTAATCCGAGTTGGGAAAGGAATGAGGATATTGCCGTAAAAGAGCTTTTGACGGTATGAGTACAAATCTGCGTTTATCTGCGTTCATCTGCGGTTAATAATTCACTTCACAGCCTGCCGTAGCGCCTCAATCGAAGGCGGCGCGCCCACAAAAGCGCGTTTACCGTGATTCTGTAATATACAAAGGTGCTACCAGACAGTCAAAATGGACCCGGCGGGATTCGAACCCGCGGCCTTTGCGTTGCGAACGCAACGATCTACCCCTGATCTACAGGCCCAAAAAAATTGGGAAAAAAATTATTTAATATATTACATCCTGCCCAGTTCTTCCACTGAAACACTTTCAACACCCTTCACTTTGCTGAAAGCTTCTTCGACTTTTTCAGTCCCGCCCTCAATATCGCCCACCTTTACAACAACCATAAGGGCTTTCAGGCCGAAAGCCACAGGCGCTTCTGAAAAGCCATGCAACCGCGCACCTTTAGGGACAACTTTTGTCAGAGCTTCTTTTAGTTTATTCAAATCAACATCCATGCCTGAAGGCATGATTCTGATTTTGGCGGCTACTTCTCCCATTTTCTTCACGGTCCTTCAAAGCCGCAGCCCGGGCATTTGTAAGTATTGCTCTGGTGCCTGCATGCCGTGCATCTTCCAAGCTCTGTTCCGCACTGCGGGCAGGGAAAGCGCACATAACCGTGCTCAATAAGATTTACTCCGCATGAAATACATTTTTGTGATTTTTCTCTTCTGGTCATAAAATTCTCCTGTGGAGCACACATAGAGAATCGATGCCTATTAAATTTATCCTTTAATGAGAGTCCCTGTTACGCCATTTTCAAGTGCGTTTTTCAATCTTCCCGGGCAATTGCCATTTATTATCTCGCAATCCATTTTATTTTCCATGAGAAAATGCGGGAGATGGGCATCCACGCACGTCTCTTTCCCCACTAGTTCCGAGGCTTCGAGTTCCTTTTTCAGCGCCCCGTCCATGTATATTCCATCCACATCAGTAGCTTTTATGAACCGTGCCCCAAGTTTTTGCGCAATCCATGCTGCAATCGTGTCCGAGGTCACATCCCATGTATGTGGAAGTTCATCATTCTTTTTCAGGAGATTGTAAGGAAGCAGGATAAATGCGCCCTTTCCATGAATATCCAGGCTGTCAATAAGTTTCACGTCATTCCCATTGCCCAGATAATAGCCGTATTGCTCCATCGCAAGAACAGCCATCCAATGAGCTGCTTCCTCAGTTGCGCTTATTCTCCGCACGGTATCTGCAAAGATGGAGCCGCCGGGTACTATCAGGATTGTCTCATCCCTGGCATTTGAATATTCAATTATCTCCCTGACAAGCTCCCTTCCCCTGTGAAACAGGCTCCCGCCAATCTTTATAACTATCATGCTTTTTACATAAACTGCAGTATTTAAATATGTATGGCATGATATAGCCAGCGAATGAGAACCATCGACTGGGATTATGAAAAGAACAATATTATCATGATCGACCAGACCCTTTTGCCTGCGGAATACAGGATAATCGAATGCAGTACAATAGATTCTTTATGTGAAGCTATAATCTCCCTGAGGGTAAGGGGCGCTCCCGCCCTTGGCGCTGCCGGAGGTTTTGGCGTGGCTCTTGCTGCATTTAGAAGTAATGCCTCTTCCCTGGACGCTTTAATTAAAAATATCGAAAATGCAGGTAAAACCCTGATAGCCACAAGACCCACAGCAGTGAACCTGTCATGGGGCGTGAAAAGGGCCATCAGGGCTATTGAAGATGCCAGGAACATTAAAGAAGTAAAAATGTTTGCTCTTGATGAGGCAAAAGCAATCGCGGATGAGGATGTAAAAAAGAATATGCAGCTTGGCGAATATGGGGCGTCTTTGCTTGAGGATGGGGATACAGTGATGACGCATTGCAATGCAGGGAGGCTTGCCTGCGTGGATTGGGGAACTGCACTCGGGGTTATACGCTCAGCCCGTGCCCAGGGAAAAAACATAAAGGTAATCTCATGCGAGACGCGCCCGTTAAACCAGGGGAGCAGGCTGACTGCATGGGAACTCATGGAAGATAAGATTCCTGTGACGCTAATAACGGACAGTATGTCGGGTCATGTGATGAGAAAAGGCATGGTTGATAAGGTCATTGTGGGAGCTGACAGGATAACCCAGGATGCTGTATTCAATAAAATCGGGACTTATACCCATTCTGTTATTGCAAAAGAGCACGGGATACCATTCTATGTGGCTGCGCCCGTCTCGACATTCGATTTTGAAAGGCTTGAAGATGAGGTCGAGATAGAAATCAGGAAGCCGGAGGAGTTAAGGTTTTTCGGGAACCGCCAGATTGCGCCACTTGATGTGGATGTGTATAATCCTGCTTTTGACGCTACCCCGATGGAAAATGTAGCCGCAATTATCACGGAAAATGGTATATTTTATCCTCCTTTTTTAATCGAAGAAGTCAAAATAAGAGTTTAGTATTGTAATTGTTTTTTAATAAATTATTTATATTTGTGCTGTTATTCTTAAATTAGCTCCAATAAATATTAATATAGCGGAAGTTAATTGTTATTCAGGGAAGTAAGATATGAATTGGGGAAATATAGCCGGAATATACAATAGCATCCTTCTGGATTTGAAACGGGTGGAGGGAGTAAAAATGCTGGCGCTTGCCGGGCGGGATGGATTCCTGATAGGCGAACCAGCGAATAACGATATGGAGATGTTAACACTCATGTCGGCAACCATGTTGAGGGCTGCGGAAAAGGTCACAAATAAGCTTGAGAAAGTTAGTCCCAACCGTGTGATCGTTGATTATGAAGGGGGAAAACTCATAACCGCCGCTGCCGGCCAAAAAGCGCTGATTTCTGTGTTGACAACAAAAGATGCGAGTATTGAACCTATTATCAATGAGCTTGAGAGAGCGGCCAGCAGGATAAAAGAGATACTTTAATTGGCTTATAATCCGGATTAACCGGATTCGACTCAGGCGCCAAGATAAAGTTAAGTCCAGAAGAAATGTATTAGGAGCATGGCTGTTTCAATAGCTCTTGCAGGAAAACCGAATTCTGGGAAATCAACATTTTTCAAAGCCGTGACTCTTGCAAATGTCGAGATTGCAAATTACCCTTTTACCACCATCGACGCCAACCATGGCGTTGCGTATGTGAGGGCAGTTTGCCCGTGCAGGGAATTAAAACTCGATTGCGGGAATTGCAGGGATGGCGTCCGTTTTGTACCTATAGAAATGATAGATGTCGCGGGACTTGTCCCGGATGCGCACAAGGGGCGCGGGCTCGGGAATGAATTTCTTGACAACCTGAGGCAGGCAAAGGCAATTATTCATGTCATAGATGCCTCGGGAGGAACGGACATTGAGGGAAACCCGGTTCCTGTGGGTTCGCACGACCCGCTGGGCGACATAGAATTTCTTGAACATGAGATTACAATGTGGATGTTCGGGATTTTAAAACGCAACTGGGAGCGGCTCTCCCGCAAAGTGCAGGCCGAGGGGTTAAAATTGGAGGAGACAATCGCAGGCCAGCTTGAGGGTGCTGGAATCACTGACGGTCATGTGAAAACGATATTGTCCAGACTGAAACTACCGCGCGATAAACCCCAGATGTGGACAGATGAACAGATTATCGAGCTTTCAGACATGTTAAGGGCTGAAAGTAAACCCCTGATAATCGCGGCAAATAAAATAGATGCAGCATCACAGGAGAATATAGAGAGACTTGTGAAAGTCGGCGCAATACCTGTGAGCGCTGCGGCAGAAGTGGCGCTTCGTATGGCTGATAAAGGCGGGGCGATAAAATACATACCGGGCGATACCGATTTTGTTGAATCGCCGAACCTGACTGATGCACAGAAAGAGGGACTCCAAAAAATACGTCTCTTGATGAAGAAAAATGGCGGCACAGGCATCCAGAAATGCATTAATGAGACTGTGTTCAAGCTCCTTGACCTTGTGGTGGTTTATCCTGTCGAGGACGAGAACAGGTTCACTGATAAGATGGGACGGATTCTTCCGGATGCATTTCTCCTGAAAAAAGGAAGCACGCCGAAAGACCTGGCTTTTATGGTTCACACCGACATCGGGAAGGGATTCCTCTATGCTGTGGATGCGCGTACCAAGATGAGGCTGGGGGAGAAGTATGAGTTGAAGAATGGGGATATCGTGAAGATTGTGGCGGTGAAGTGAATCAAGAGAAGCTAAAATATTTAAATAAGTAAAATATAGAATGTGTATGAATAATTCAACAGGAGATATCCAAAAATTCTTGGATAATATTTTTGCTTTGACGTCAGAAGAAATAAAAGTGTATCAAGTTGCAATGACACATAGTAGCAATAATAGTCCGCTTAATAATCAAAGGCTAGCCTTTCTTGGGGATTCGGTACTGAGATTAATTGTGAGAGAACATTTTTACAGAAAATACCCTGATTGGGATATAGGAAAACTTACCAAGTTATGTGGAGAGGAAAAAGAGTCTAATAAGAACTTTGCCAATATTGCCATCAGACTTGGATTGGCGAAGTATATGGATATCAAAAATCCTCCATCAGATGGTGCGACCAATGAAACATTAAATGCAGAAGCTTTTGAAGCATTATTCGGGGCAATATATCTTAATAGAGGTCTCGAAGAAACTAAAAGAATTATGAAAAAATATATACTGGATGACATAGAACTTGCTAATAAAATTTATAAAACACATGCTGAGATGATAAGAGATGCAGTAGAGGAAATAGGAAATGCAACACCAAATTCCATCATGGATTTTATAAGAATAAGATATCCAGAAGTAGATGTTAAAGAAACATCATTCAGAGCAGATATAATCGGGTGTAGTGTTAATCATACATCAAGTCATCATTACCCAAGCATGCCGAAATTTTTGTTTTACGATAAAGGAAAAGGAACTTACCAATTATATAATCCAGAAAAACATTAACTTCTCCGCGCCATTCTCAAAAAATTCTCCACAATCTTCAACCCATGCGGCGTCAGCACAGACTCGGGATGGAACTGCAACCCGAATATCGGTCTTTTCCTGTGCTTCACTCCCATTATGATACCATCATCCGTACTTGCAGTCACCTCAAGCTCTTGCGGCAGCCTCGTTATGGCAAGGGAATGGTACCGCCCTCCCACAATAGGATTGGGCACTCCACGGTATATGCTGTCGCCGTTGTGGTTAATAAGTGTGGTTTTCCCATGCACAGGCCCGGAAGGCGAATGACCCACTTCCCCGCCAAAAGCCACAGCTATCGCCTGGTGACCGAGACAAATTCCCAGGAGCGGGACGCTTGATTCCCTTATAATCTCAAGGCAGCTTCCGATATCCTTCGGGTTTGCGGGATGTCCCGGGCCCGGTGATATCACTATTGCATCCGGGTTTAGTTTCTTCACTTCGCCAAGCGAAATAGTGTTGGGAACAACAATGGTATCAGGCTCGAATATGGACACGTAATCCACAAGGTTCCACACAAAGGAGTCCTTGTTGTTCACGAATAAGACTTTCATGGCAATCCTCCAATCGCCTTTATCATCGCCGCCATCTTGCGTTCAGTCTCATTATACTCGTATTCGGGGTCAGAATCCGCAACAATGCCTGCGCCTGCCTGCACTATTGCCGTTCTGCCGTTCTTGATTATCGTTCTTATCACGATAGCAAAGTCCGCATCCCCGTTCCAGGAGTAATAACCCACGCCGCCGCCGTAAATGCCTCTTGCATCTTTCTCAAGGTCATGTATTATCTCCATTGCTCGAATCTTGGGCGCGCCCGAAAGCGTTCCAGCCGGGAATATGGCGCGTGTGGCATCGAACTGGTCGCATTCGTCGCGCAGCTCACCTGAAACGGTGCTCTCGATATGCTGGATATGGGAATATTTCAGGACTGACATGAAATCATCCACTTTGACAGAGCCGCCTTTTGAAACCATCCGCACATCGTTACGCCCGAGGTCAACGAGCATCACATGTTCAGCCCGCTCTTTTTCGCTGCCCAGCATCTCCTTTGCGAATTCTTCATCCTCGGCCTCGGTCTTTCCGCGCTGGCATGAGCCGGCTATCGGGTTGATTATAACCTTCCGTTTATGGACAGAAAGCAAAGTTTCGGGGCTTGCGCCTATGATAGCAGTACCGTTAAATTCGAAAAGATACATGTACGGGCTTGGATTGACGCTCCGAAGCACGGTGTATAATTCAAGCGGCGTCTGGTCTGTCGCTATCTCGTATCTGCGCGACAGAACAACCTGGAAAATGTCGCCGTCGATTATGTGTTTTTTTGCTTTCCTTACAGCATCTTCGTATTCCTCTTTTTCCATATTGCATGTTATTTGCGCGGGCTTGTTTTTCTTTGAAACTAGCACATTTGCGTTTTTTATCACTATTGCCAGCTTTTCTGCATCCGCCTTTGCAGCCTGATATACAGCCTCTGGATTATCTCCCTTCATGACGAACGGCGTAACCACTATATACGTCTCATCTGTCAGGTGGTCAAAAACAACGGTTTTTGTGGTGAGCGCAAACTGCGCGTCTGGAGTATTGTTCTCCTTCTGGGGAATATCCAGCCAGCAGTCATACACCATGTCATAAGCGCAAAAACCGATAGCTCCGCCAAGAAATGTCTGCCTGTCAAAACTTTTGCCGATAAATTTAACATTTGAGGCTGCAAAAGCCGCCCTTATGGCATCCATCGTATCAAAACCGGGTTTGAGCCTGCGTTCCTTTCCCTTTCCGGAATCGCAAACTTCAGAAAGCGAGGACTCAATGAGCTTAATCAGGTTTGTCCGATGCGTGTATTCAAGCGTTATCAGCCGGTTCTTTATTGTAATTACCGCATCAGGCAAAGCCCCGACGAAAGAGAACCTGGCATGCTTTTTTTCCTTCTCCACTGATTCAAGAAGGTATGCGCATTTTTTATCCATCGCCGCGTAAAGGTCAAGAGGGGAGCATTTTGTTTGCACCTTAGCCATAAGCTGGATTATCACAGGTTTTTCTTCTGCAAGGCTTATAAAATCCTTTTCACTTATATCAAATTTCATGCATCCTCGCATTATTGATAAAAGCCATCACTTTCTTTTCGTCTTTCTTCCCATCGGTTTCCACGCCCGAAGCCGTGTCGACAGCATACGGGCGCACTGCACGCACCGCCGCTCTGACATTTTCAGGGTTCAGGCCGCCTGCCAGTATTACAGGCATTCCGGCATGGAGAACCACTTCTGAACTTATCTCCCAATCATGCTGCGCTCCTGTTCCGCCGGTTTTACCATTGACAGCGGTATCGAGAAGAACGGCATCCGCTATTCCTGAAAGTTCACTTATCTGCTTTATCAGCGTTACAGGCTCCGAATCCTGCGATACCGGAATTGTTTTAATGAGCTTTACCCCAGTTTCCTTTATCTCTTTCAGTTCCGAAAGCGCCATTGTGTTATGTACCTGCACTGCGCCCGGTTTTGCGGTTTTTATCATATTGATCGCCTGTTCCGCAGTTTCCGGCATTATGACGAGCACCGAAGTCATAAAAACAGGAACTTTTGAAATCAGTCTTGATGCTTCGGAAATGCTGATTTTCCTGGGTGAATCCACCGGGACTTCGGTTATGAATCCCACGGCGTCGGCCCCGGCGTTTATTGCCATGTTAAGGTCGCGGTCTGCTTTGATACCGCATATTTTAACTTTCATTGTTTCCCTTTACAAAAATCGCGCAAGCTTTCCGGTGTCGCCTGCCGCGTTCACAAAGTCTTTTAATTTATCCAGGGCAACGCCTGTGTCAATAGACCGGTTCGCCAGCGCAATGCCTGACTCAATGGTCTCTGCTTTCCCGCTGACGAGAAGCGCCGCGCCTGCATTTATTATTATGATATCCCTCTTTGGACCCTTTTTTCCTTTTAAAACGTCCACGATATCCTTTGCATTTTCCTCTGGGGTTCCGCCTGCGATTTCACTTGCCTTGGCGCGCTTGACGCCAAGCTTTTCCGGCGTCAGGATATATTTTGTTATCCTGCCGTGATTCAATTCTGCAACCCGGGTTTCGCCTGTATTTGATATCTCATCCATGCCGCTGCCGTGGACAACGAGCGCTCTTTCAGTCCCGAGTATGTTAAGGACGTTTGCCATGGCCTCGCACAATGAGCCGTCAAAAACGCCTATCAACTGCGCCTTTGCATTAGCCGGGTTCGTTAGCGGCCCGAGGATATTGAAGACAGTCCTGAAACCCAGGTCACGCCTGATCTGCGCCACTCGTTTCATCGAGGGGTGAAATACAGGCGCGAGCATGAACCCTATTCCCGTTTTTTCTATTGTCTTCTGCACATCCTGCGGTGATGAGTCTATCTTTACGCCAAGTTCCTTTAGTACGTCCGCACTTCCTGATTTTGAAGTGATTGAATAATTGCCGTGCTTTGCGACAAAAACACCGCATGCCGCTGTCACTATGGCTGCCCCGGTACTAACATTGATGGTGCCAGTTGAGTCCCCGCCGGTCCCGCAGGTATCGATAAGTGTGCCCGCGACTTTCGGGGAAATGATATTGGCGGCTTTCTTCATGCCAAGTGCCAGCCCCGCAATCTCTGCCGGGGTTTCGCCTTTCATCTTCAGGGCTGTCAAAAACGCCGCTATCTGCGCATCCGTCGCCTCGCTGAATATCTTGGTTATTGCAAGCCCGGCCTCTTCTGTAGTCAGGCTCTGGTTCTGTATGAGTTTAAGGATATATTCTTTCATGATATTTCACTGTGCTATTTTATATTGTACAACTCTGTACAATGATGTATAAATGAGTACATTATATATAAAAGTTACGTGATGTTTTAATATGAGAAAAGCATTAGGAGGGAGCATGAAGCAGCAGGATGCATATAAATTACTCGCCGCGTTTATGATTTTAATCATGATCATCGTGCCCGTGGCTTATGTCATAACAAGCCCGAGAAGCGATTCGGGATCTCAGACAACCGGGCAGCAATCGCAGCAGGATAAATACAATTCTGAATTCTGGATTGTTGACCAGCCGTTCTATTCTATCTCAGACGCCCTGAATATGACGCCGTATGGTGCAGTTATGGCGGATTATGTTGACCTTGAGGGTATGACGCCACAGATGATGCAGTGGGCAAGGCAGAATTTACAAATCATCAGCGAAGCGGATTCGGTTTATAAATCAAATTCCACAAAAGTGTATTATTCAAATCTGCGATATGGTAAGAATGACTCATTCCTGCTGCTCAGTACAATGTCTCCCGAAAAAAATGATTTTGAATACATTACGTTGCCTAACACAAATAATATCCCAATCCTCATAAGACAAGAGCAGCAATTAAACGGATTATATAATATAATGGGAAATCCTGTCATTCTTGCGCCACCACGAACCGCGATTGATGTCCTGAACATCATCTATAGCCAGAATAAAACAACCACAGCCTATGACCAGTATGAGGTGCTACTAAGCAATGTTGAGCCGGCACAGTTCCAGATAGTAAATTCAAATGTGAGTTTCGCAACCCAGTTTTATATGGGTATCGGAACAGTCAACGGAACATACGAAAGGACTACAACCTATCTCAATATCAACCCAAGCAACCTGACAAGACTCAACCGGTTAGAAACAAACAGCACCCAGCGGGGTTTTGCGCAATATAACATAACCCGAAGTGGAAATTATACTATCGTTAAGATAGCTTCACCTGACCTTTTCAATGTAGTGAATGAAGAGACTTCCTAAGCGCAAAATATATACCCCATGGCGCTATAGAGAAGCCGATACTTTTAATAAGTGAATGATGAAGGATTAAATCCTGAAGGAAGTAATTAAAATGGCACAAACATACATCAAATTTGAAGTTCCCGCCGATTTATCCAATAAGGCATTAGAAGCTCTGGAGATGGCACGGGATACAGGAAAGATTAAGAAAGGAACAAACGAAGCCACAAAAGCAATCGAACGTGGAATTGCAAAACTTGTAATAATCGGCGAAGACGTGAACCCGCCTGAAATCGTGATGCATTTACCTGCACTTTGCGAGGAAAAGAATACACCGTATATTTTTGTCAAAAAACAGGTAGAACTTGGCGCAGCTGCCGGATTGAGCGTGGGCAGCGGTGCAGCGGCAATAGTTGAACCTGGAAAAGGCAAAGAGCTGGTTGATGAAGTGGCACAGAAAGTCCAGGCCCTGAAGAAGTGAGAGCATGGCAGACGAAGACGCGGGATATCCCGCTGAAATAATTGAAGTCGTCGGGAAGACCGGCATGCATGGGGAAGCCATGCAGATACAGTGCCGTGTCCTGGACGGCAGGGATAAAGGCAGGATTATTACCCGCAATGTCGTCGGACCGGTAAAGCGCGGGGATATCCTGATTTTGCTTGAGACGTCAAGGGAAGCAAAGAAATTAATGTCAAGGTGAAATCATGGAAAAAAGGAAATGTTCTTTCTGCGGAGGCGCTATTGAGCCCGGCACCGGCAAACTTTATGCCAAAAAGGACGGGACTGTCTTCTATTTTTGTTCATCCAAATGCCAGGGGAATTTAAACCTTGGCAGGATTCCACGCAAAGTGAGATGGACAGAAGCAGGGCGTAAAGCAAGAGGGAAAACAGCATAAAAGGTGGGAACCGTGGAGCGCACTTACGTGATGGTTAAACCCGACGGCGTGCAGCGGGGGCTCGTCGGGGAGGTTATAAACCGGATAGAGCGGCGCGGGCTTAAGATAGTAGCCATGCGCATGAATACGATTTCCACGGACATTGCAAAAAAACATTATGCTGAGCATGCCCAAAAACCTTTTTTTAATTCGCTGATCAGTTTTATTACCTCAGGCCCTTCGGTTTCAATGGTGGTTGAAGGAAAAAATGCGGTCTCGGTAATGCGCGCAATAAACGGGGCTACCAATCCTGTAAATGCTGCCACGGGTTCAATCCGGGGTGATCTTGCGCTTGATACGGGACGCAATATCGTCCACGCCAGCGACTCACCCGATTCGGCGAAAAGGGAAATCAGTATCCATTTCAAGGATTCCGAAATAGCAGGATATTCGAGAGTGGACGAAGCCTGGGTTTACGAATAAGCTCCACGCACCTCGTTTTTGGCTTTTTCTGATAAACCTAATTTCTGCGCACCAAAAAACCGCAGTGCATCTTGAGAACTTATATAGTTTTAGCATAATCTTAGCACTATGGCACAGAATCTGCGCACTCCCATCGTGTGTGTAATGGGGCATGTCGACCACGGCAAAACTTCGCTGCTTGACAGGATCAGAGGTACCACGATTGCCGAGCGGGAAGCGGGTCTGATAACGCAGCATATAGGCGCGACAGAAGTGACGCTTGAGATTATTAAACGCGTATGCGGACCGGTTTTTAAGGGTGATACAAAAGTTCCCGGTCTTCTTTTTATTGATACTCCGGGGCACAGGGCTTTTACCACGCTACGGGCAAGAGGCGGTGCGCTTGCCGACCTTGCCATACTCGTTGTGGATATTAACGAAGGATTCCAGCCCCAGACCATAGAAGCAGTAGAAATACTCAAAAGATTCAAGACGCCGTTTGTAGTCGCTGCAACCAAGATAGATAAAGTTTCAGGATGGAACCCGCAATCAGGGCAGCCTTTTATAAACTCATATCCCAAACAGCCGGAACATACAAAAGTTGCGCTTGATGAAAAAATCTATGTAATAATCGGCAAACTCTATGAAATGGGTTTCAGTTCTGACAGGTACGACAGGGTGAGGGATTTCCAGCGTAACATTGGAGTGGTACCGATTAGCGCAAAGACCGGGGAAGGCATACCCGACTTACTTATGATATTGATGGGACTTGCTCAAAAGTTCCTTGAAAAAGACCTGGAATACAGGGCAGTCGGTCCAGGCACGGGAACAGTTCTTGAAGTAAAAGAAGAAGTGGGTCTTGGCACAACGCTTGATGTGATATTATATGACGGCGAGCTAAATGTGGGTGATACCATAGTCGTGGGAAGCAGGGGAAACCCTATCAGCACGAAAATCCGCGCCCTTTTGAAACCGCGCCCGCTTTCTGAGATTCGGGCAGAAGAGAAATTCAAGCAGGTAAAGAAAGTAGTCGCAGCATCGGGTGTTAAAATCGCAGCACCATCTCTTGAAGGCGCTCTTGCAGGCTCGCAGGTACGCGCCGTTGATGGTAATATTGAGGAAGTGTCGGCCGCAATAAAATCAGAGATAGATGCGGTGAGGATAGAAACCGAATCAAACGGGATTCTTATCAAGGCCGACACGATAGGCTCCCTTGAAGCTCTTGTGAACGAACTGAAAAAAGAGAACATCCCGATACGCAAGGCCGATATCGGCGATATTTCAAAACGCGATGTTTCGGAAATGAAAACAATAAAAGACCCGCTATTTTGGGCAATCCTGGGTTTTGAAGTGGATGTCCTGCCTGATGCCAAAGAAGAACTCATGGGTTCTGATATCAAGTTATTCGTCAACAATGTCATCTACCGGCTTATAGAGGATTATAAGAAATGGGTGGGCGAACAAAAACAGCTCATGGAGAAAAAACGCTATGAGACTATTATCAAGCCCGGAAGCTTCAAGATATTGCCGGATTGCACGTTCAGGCAGAGCAAGCCCGCTGTGGTGGGTGTGAGAGTGCTTGGTGGGGTAATTAAGACCAACCTTGAAGTGATGAAAGAGAACGGTGCAATCGTCGGGACAATAAAAGGGATTCAGGAGCATAATGAAAATATAAGCGAGGCAGCTTCAGGCAAGGAAGTTGCAGTTGCAATCGATGGCCCGGTTGTAGGCCGCCAGATAAAAGAAGGGGATACGCTTTACATAGATGTGCCTGAGAAACATGCGAAAATCGCAGAACAGGAGCTTTTTGCGGCTATGAAAATCGAGGATAAGGAAACGCTCATGGCATTCATGGAGATAAAGCGGAAAGGAAATCCTTTCTGGGGAAAATAATTATCCTCAAGATTGCAATCAAGGACATTACCCACGTCCTGCGTACCACATTTTACACAATAAGAATTATATAAGAGTTATAACAATATTAGAAATACGAGGGTACACTATGTCAATACTAGACGTAACTGAGGATCAAATATTCCAGACCTTAGGTAAAGGAAGAGATCCCAATTTCAAACCTATAGAAAAGGTCAGGCCGGTAATAGTCAAACCAAAGAAAACATATACGCTTAACAACATAAAAACGACACAAACTGTGAAAACCGTGCAGCCGCAAGTTCAAGCAGTATCTCAACCAGTGATTTCAGTATCTTCACCGCAGGCAGAAGATGACTCGGTAAAGAAACTCACTGAAGATTTGAATGAACTGAACAATCGCGTAGCAGGGCTACAAAAAATGGTAAAGTGGTATATAGTGCCGCAATTTGTTGTTATTCTTGTACTGGTCCTGGCTTTTGTAGTGAAAAGTTAAAATTCAATTTTTGAGGATTTACATATTTTTTCAAATCGCATATCTGACGTAATGTAACCGAAATTTTCTTGTATAGGCTTCTCTTTAGTGGACGTTATGAAATATATCGTCCTCGTAGGAGACGGAATGGCAGACTATCCTCTCCCTGAACTTGGCGGTCTTACGCCCCTATCAGCTGCCGATACTCCAAATATGGATTTTATCGCAAAGCATGGAAAGTGCGGCGTGGCAAAAACAGTGCCTGACAACTTGCCCGCAGGCAGCGATGTTGCGAATCTTTCCATAATGGGCTATGACCCGGTACAATATTATTCAGGGCGCGGTCCTCTTGAAGCTGCAAGCATCGGGGTAGCTCTTGACAAAGACGATATCGCTTTCCGGTGCAACCTGATTACGGAGAAGGATGGGTTGATTGCAGATTACAGTGCAGGTCATATTTCAAGCGAAGAGGCAGGAGTCTTAATCGAAGCCGTTGATAAAGAACTGGGTAATACTTGCAAATTCCATGCAGGTGTGAGTTACAGACATTTGCTTGTGATGAAACATGGTGAAAAAGCGCAATGCACTCCCCCTCACGATGTTGTGGGGCAATCAGTCGAGGATGTCCTGCCGCGCGGGGATGGCTCCAAATTCCTGATAAATCTTATAAAAGCCTCAAAGCCAATTCTGGATAACCATGAAGTCAATATGAAAAGAAGGAAAGATGGAAAGAATATCGCGAACCTTATCTGGCCGTGGGGTCAGGGCAAAGCCCCGGCTATGCCTCATTTTAAAGACATGCATGGTGTTTCTGGTTCCATAATTTCGGCAGTGGATTTGCTAAAAGGCATCGGGAAATATGCGGGACTTGATGTCATAGACGTCCCGGGAGCCACTGGTTATCTGGATACCAACTTCTCGGGAAAGGCTGCGTATGCGCTTAAATCATTGGACGGTCATGATTTTGTGCTTGTGCACGTCGAGGCGCCAGATGAAGCGGGGCATATGGGAAATATCGAAGCCAAGATAAAAGCAATATCGGATTTTGATGAGAAAGTAGTAGGAGGTATGCTGAACGAGCTTGGTGGATTCGGTGATTTCCGGATTATGGTGCTGCCCGACCATCCCACGCCCTTATCCCTGAAAACGCATACAAGAGAGCCGGTTCCTTTTACGATTTATTCTTCGACCGGGGGCGCTGATTATGTGGACAGGTTTGATGAGGCTGCGGCAAAGGAAGGTATTTTCGGGCTTGTTGAAGGCCATAAGTTGATGAATCTGTTAATTAAGTGAAGGGAAATTCAGGAGATTTCAAAAATGGAATGGTATTTTGTGGGGATTGGGGGAGCGCTTCTTACGACTTTCGGGTTTGTGCCCCAGATTATTAAAATGCACAGGACAAAATCAGCCAGGGATATCAGCCCTGCTACATTATTGCAATACAGCGCCGGCACAGTCCTGTGGGCACTGTATGGTTATCACATAGGGGATTCTATCGTTATAGCCGCCAACGTTATTTCATTTATCATCATGGTCGTTGCAATAATTCAGTATAATTCATATAGCCGAAATAGATGCGCTTAATTCGGTAGTTACCAATCCATGAGTTTGCCTTATAAATCTCGTTTGTAACAAAGTCATAGGTGCCGGGGACAAATTAGGTTTGAAAATTGGTGAAAATACCGATTGAGAGGCATAACGACCATAATATTCCTCTCGCAAAAAAGGTATTATTTGATGATAAAAAAGTTACCAACGGTTAGGTAAGTGCCTGATGGCGGAGATGTAATAATCTATCCAATACTATTGGATTTTTCATCAAAAAATTTCGGTAAATATATGTAGTGGCATGTAATTGATTATCTAAATTCAGGGAGGACAATATGACAGATGACAATATAGTATATATCGGAAACAAACCAGTGATGAACTATGTTCTTGCAGTAGTAACGCAATTTAACAACGGCGCATCTGAAGTTGCAGTCAAAGCAAGGGGAAAAGCAATATCAAGGGCAGTGGATGCGGTGGAAGTTTCTAGGAACAGGTTCTTGCCTGAATCCAAAATAAAGGAAATAAAAATAGGCACTGAAAAAATCGCCACGGACAGGGGAGATTCCAACGTGTCCATTATTGAAATTGTGATGTCAAAATAAAAATAAAATTCTTCAGCTTTTTTTAGTTAGATAGTTAAAAACTAAACAATTAAAACTTTGCGGCCTTTGAGGCTCTGCGGTGAATAAAAATCGCACACCGCAAAGGCGCCAAGAGCGCAAAGTGTTCATAAAATAAGTTAAAATGGTAGATTTTTGACTACAGGCAAAAAATTAAAGGATGAGGCAAGTATCTCAATTATACATTGCCTATTCCAATGCCAGCTCCGAATGGGGTGTAAAAGGAGGGCTTTCACATCATGCCTGGCGGCATGCCCCCCATACCGCCCATGCCGCAGGGCGCTCCGCCAGAGCCACATGCTCCGCCCTGTTCGCCGCCGCCTGAAGCAGCAAGCACGTCGTCTATTCTCAATATCATAATGGCGGTTTCGGTCGCTGAGTTTATAGCCTGGGTCTTGACGCGAAGAGGTTCAATAACCCCGTTATTCCACATATTCTCGGATTTTCCTGTGAATACGTTAAGCCCGGCATCCTTGTTTCCTCTCTCATGCTGGCTTCGCAGTTCCACAAGCATATCAATCGAGTCAAGTCCTGCATTTTCCGCAAGGGTTTTCGGGATGATTTCAAGCGCCTCTGCAAACTTTGCCACTGAAAGCTGCTCCCTGCCTTTCAATGTCGAGGCGTAATCCCGCAAGCGCAAGGCAA
Source organism: uncultured archaeon (assembly GCA_902386255.1). Classification (GTDB taxonomy): domain Archaea; phylum Halobacteriota; class Methanosarcinia; order Methanosarcinales; family Methanoperedenaceae; genus Methanoperedens. Next base: position 12,129 of record CABMII010000049.1, on the reverse strand, counting down.
GCTCTATCTCAGGCGAACCTGCTCCTGCAACCAGTTTTCCATCTTCAACCGCAACACCTACAACCCTTAATGCATCTTCAAGAGCCCTTTCCGTGCTGTCCAGTACATGCTCCGTGCCGCCATGTATAATGATAGATACTGTCTTTGGATTGCTGCATTCGGTAATATAAAGCATCTTATCCTCGCCGTGACCCTTCAACTCAACAAGTCCCGCGCTTCCCAGATCCGAGGCGTCGAAATCGTCAAGGCTTGTAATGAGATTCGCTCCGATTGCTCTTGCAACCTTCTCGATGTCCTTTTTCTCAACGCGCTGTACTGCAAGAATATTCGCTTTTGCAAGGAAATGCTGCGCGATGTCATCTATGCCCAATTGACACAACACAACATTGGCGCCGCTTTCAGCTATCCGGTTCACTATATCATGGACAATCTGTTCTTCCTGGTCAAGATACTGTGAAAGCTCACCCGGCGTTGAAATGTTAATCTCCGCTTCGAGTTCCATCTTGCTGAATTCAATAGGCCGCGTGATGAGCGCTATCTTCGCATCTGTAACCTTGTTTGGCATGTTGTTGTGGACTTTATCTATATCAAGGACGACGCCTTTGATAAGTTCGCAATCATCAACGCTTTTTCCAACTTTTTTCTCAATCTTAATATTATCAATATCGACAACTTTCTTCCCGTCTTCCTCATCAACTATGGATTTGATAGCATCAACTGTGATTTTTGCAAGTTTTTCTTTTGAGCCCTCGGCGCCCTTTCCTGTCATTGCGGTGCCTGCAATGTTGATCAGGTGCTCCTCATCGTTCTCCGTGATGGTGTGGGTGATCTCGTTCAGGAGTTCAATTGCCTTATCAGCTGCCATCCTGTAGCCTGTTGCTATTATTGTGGGGTGGAGGTCCTGGTTCAATAGTTCCTGCGCCTGTGTCAGCAATTCTCCTGTAAGAACTGCGGCTGTAGTAGTGCCATCCCCGACTTCGTCATCCTGCGTTTTTGCTACCTCTACGAGCATTTTTGCTGCCGGGTGCTCTATTTCCATTTCCCTAAGGATGGTGACGCCGTCGTTTGTGATTGTAATATTCCCGCCGCCAACAAGCATCTTATCCATGCCTTTTGGCCCCAGTGTGGTTCTCACGGCTTCTGCAACTGCTTTTGCAGCCATGATATTATTGTTCCTGGCTTCCTGCCCGCGTGTTCTCTCTGTGCCTTCCCTTAAAATTATGATTGGTTGTCCGCCAAGTTGTGCTGCCATAAATGATTTTCCTCCTGATTTCAGTTTTTAGTAATATTATTTTGATGCCCCGATTAATTATATAAATTTAATATAATTATACAAATACCGGGCTGCTATTTTGGCAAATCAATGTTTGTTGTTCTATATAAGAATTCCGATGGGTTATGGCTAGTCTGCGTCTGATGAGACAGGTTGTAAAAAATCGTCTGATTTTTGAATCGCATCCTTGAAAAACTCTCTCCCAAAATTGATAAATAGTAAAAGCACACTTTAAATGATGAGGTAACAGTGGTATCCCTTTATCAAATGTTAAAGAGGAAAATATGGAAACTTTGAAAGCATGCGGGGTGTACGCGTTTTTTTTTCAGCTTGGGAACCACCAATATAATTCAGTAAAAGATATAAAATAAAAAAGGAGAGAAAAATATGCCAGAAAAAACAACAAAGAAAGATGAAATGAAAAAAGGTTACGGCTGGATGCCAGATTTGCCTGACCATCGCGACTATATGTACAGCGCAGTACGCAAGAAACCTGCAAAGCTGCCAAAGTCTGTCGATCTGCGCCCAAATTGCTCAGCAGTAGAAGACCAGGGACAACTCGGAAGCTGCACAGGCAATGCCCTCGCTGGTGCACTGGAATTCCTGGAACTGAAGGACAAAGTTCCATACATCGAATTGAGCAGGTTGTTCATTTACTACGATGAACGCGCCTTCGAACATACAGTAGCATCGGATTCAGGAGCTCAAATCCGGGACGGGATAAAGACTCTTGCCAAGAAGGGTGTATGTTCGGAAACATGCTGGCCTTATGATATCTCGAAGTTTACTGTAAAGCCGCCTGCACCATGTTTCAAAGAAGCAGCAAAACATAAAATTACAACGTACGCGCGCCTCAATACAATTGATGATATGCGAACCTGTCTTGCAGACGGGTATCCGTTCGTGTTTGGTTTTTCGGTTTACGAAAGCTTTGAATCACAGGAAGTTGCCAAGACCGGAATAGTACCGATGCCGCAGGCCAGCGAGAAGCAGTTAGGTGGTCATGCAGTGGTTGGCGTAGGTTATGACGATTCCAAGAAAAGATTCATCGTACGCAATTCCTGGGGAACAGATTGGGGGATGAAAGGCTATTTCACAATGCCTTACGACTATCTTGCAGACAGGAACCTGTCAGACGATTTCTGGACAGTCCGCCGTGAGGAAGGATTTTAGGTAGAATCAAATGCAATGAATTAAGGCCATGAACAGAATGTGATAATTGTTCAGTTATTGGTACAAGACAATACTCCAATATATAACCCGAAGGTATTCCGATGCTGGAACCTTTTGGGTTCAATTATTTTAGTCGTTGCACAGAAGCGTTATCGGAGCGGAAATCTTCTTGTTTGAGGGATCATCAATGGAAGTGCCTGTTAAGTTCGAACTTAAGGTCGGAGAAAAATATACATTCAGGCTGAAAGGATTGGGAGCAGCAGGATATAATTGGGAGTACACGATTGAGGAAACAAGAAAGGTTGTTTCTGTATCATTAGAGTTTGTAGATGACCAGAAAAAGCCCGGGAGAATATTGCCCCCTGGTTATAGCAGGGATGTGTTGGTTACAATTCAAGCTCTTGAATCGGGTCATGCAACCGTTCACCTTACACAACGGAGGTCATGGGAAAAAAATAAACCTCCTCTTAAGGAGCATGTTATTGAAATATTTGTTAAGAATTGAGCAACTTTGCAAGATTGGATACGGATAGCTGTTTGGTTGATGGATAAGAAAAAATAAAAAAATGAAAAAATTATGGCAGGTTTGGCGGGCTTGAAGGCAGCGTATATTTTATGTAAGGGAACCCGTTGGCAACATGGCAGCCGTTGCAGCCGTCTATAGTATTATTGTATGTCGTCTGGAATGCGTTCCAGTCCTTTGAGTTCATGGTTGTATTCAGTGTCTCAAGGAAAGATGCTTCGAAGTTCTTAAGTGATGCCGCCCTGCCAGGTCTTGTATATTCCCCAACTTCCTGTATCTCCAGCGCCTCTTTCATTTGATATTGGGCAAGGTCCCAGTTGCCGCTCTTAGCAGCATAATACATTGTGTAGAACCTGGTGCCATATTCAATCATCACAGTGCCCAGACCGGGCTGGATTTCAGCAATCCGGTCCAGCGTAATAGTGCCGTGAGTAGTCGTTATCGGCGTCTTATTATCAAAACCGGTTATCTGTGCTTGCGGAGCGGGTGCAGTCTTGTAGCTTGCGCTTAAAGCCGCAATGGCTATGATGAAAGCTACGATTGAAATTACAATCGGAGCGATTGTTTTACTTTCCATATAGATACCTCCTCTATTTCAACTACGTTTTTGGACGTTAGTCCAGCGGCGGAGCCACCATTTGCCTTAAAAGGCATTGATATAAAGTTGAATTTATCAATATATAAAGCTTTATTAGACGCAGTGCGCCTCCAGGAATTTCCCATTTTCCTATTTTTATTCAGAAACCCACAGGTTTTCCTTTTTCCCCTTTTCTAATTTCCGGAGCTTCCCTTCTGCATGCATGTCATTCATTATTTCCAGAAGGTCTTTTTTTGAAATCTTTATGCTATAATTGTCCATCAGCGCTTTTTTGATATCCGAAAGGGTCATAGGTCTGGTCATGACTTTTATAATAAAACCTGTCAAATCCTCATAAACAGCCCATGGATATATTATCCATTCCCATTTATCCTGCTTCTCCGCCCAGTAATCCGGGATACAGGTCGAGCAGGTTTTATAATGCAGTACCGCTATCCTGGTCTCCGAAGGATTCTTTTCCTTTAAATAATCCATAAGCACGGCATATGTATCCCCTGTATCTACGACATCGTCCACTATCAATATTTTTTTTCCTGATATGTCCACAGGAAGAGGGAACTTTATCACGGCTTTTCCGAGCGTTGCCGCGATTCCCCAGTGTTCAATTTTTACTGCAGCAAGGTCTTTCTGGAGAAGAAAATCACAAACAACACGCGCCGGTACAAGCCCTCCTCTTGCTATACCTATTACAAGGTCGGGCCTGAACCCCGAGCTTTTAATTTTGCGCGCCAGGACTTTTGCCAGCCTGTACGACTCTTTCCAGCTTACAAGGTAGCATTTGAATTTGTCCCCGGGTTTTTCCATGTGTTGTAGATGGTTTATTGTAATACATATTCTTTCCTGATTCGACTGGATTTGAGGCACGTTTTGCACTTCCGGCAACGTTATCATGACTTTAGTCCTTATCACAGGTTAAACAGTGAACTTTTTTAGTAATAGAAGACAATACAATATTATGTTCTTGAGGGAGAGGGTTTTCGCAGGGGAAGGCGAGATCAAGGCTGACACGGTACTTACGAACTGCAGGATTGTAAACGTCAACACAAAAGAGATTATAAAAGGCGATATAGCAATAAGCTCAGGTTTCATCTCAGGCATAGGCGATGTGGATGAACTCATTGGCGGGAAAACTGAGATACTTGATATAAAAAACGCCTGTGTCTGCCCCGGTTTAATAGACGGGCATGTGCATTTTGAATCAAGCATGGTGACGCTTACGCAATTTGCAAAACAATCCATCACCCACGGGACAACCGGCATCGTCATCGACCCGCATGAGATTGCAAATATCCTGGGTATAAAAGGTATCAAACTTGTCATGCAGGAGGCAAAAAGGCTGCAGATTGATGTTTTTATCACGCTTTCGTCATGTGTTCCTTCCAGTCCTCTTGAAACATCCGGGGCAAAACTGGGCCTTCAGGAAATTAAAAAGTTCCTTGATAAGAAATTCGTCGTCGGGCTCGGGGAGGTAATGGATTACCCCGGAATCCTTCGCGGGAATCCAGAAAAACTTGCGATGATTGCAGCAGCCCTTGAAAGAAAACTCGTGGTGGACGGTCACTGCCCCGGCGTCCGCGGCAAGGAATTGTTCGGCTACATGAGCGCCGGCATCTCAAGCGACCACGAATCCGTAACATATGAAGAAGCGCTTGAAAAGGCGCGCCTTGGCATGAAGGTCATGATACGCGAAGGGTCGGCTGCAAAAAGCCTTCAGGAATTTATTCCTGCATTGGTTCGCGATAGTATTTCGCTTGAAAACTTTTTCTTCGTTACAGACGACAAACAGCCTGCCGATCTCATAAAAGGGCACATGGATGTCATAGTCAGGGCTGCAATCAGGCTTGGATTAGAGCCAGTCCAGGCGATTTCCATGGCATCCATCAACACGGCGCGCCATTACAGGATAGACCAGCTCGTGGGCTCGATAAGTGTCGGCAGGCGGGCGAACTTGGTAATAATTGACGACTTGCAGGCGTTTAAGATAAAAAACGTGATGGTACGCGGCAGGATAAAACAAAAAATAGAGGGAATCGAATACCCCGGTTATGTCTTCAGGACTGTGAAATATAAACAAATAGAACCTGACGACCTGAAACTAAAATCAGGGAAAAAGACGGTTTTAGCCCATATAATTGAGCTCGTGCCTGGCCGGCTTATTACAAACAGGAGTATCGAAGAATTAAAAACCGACGGTCAGACCGTCATGCCTGACATAGAGCGCGATATTCTTGCCATAGCTGTGATAGAACGGCACGGCAAGTCAGGGAACCTGGGCAGGGGATTCGTGCGGGGCTTTAACCTGAAAGAAGGCGCAATAGGGCAGAGCATTGCCCATGATTCACATAATGTCATCCTTGCGGGTACTAATTTTGGGGATATGGCTCTCTGCGCGAACAAACTTCGGGAATTGCAGGGCGGTATAGTACTTGCAAAAGACGGCGTGATAGACTACCTTCATCTTCCTTTTGCAGGTATTCTCAGCACTGAAAGCGCATACGATGTGGATAAGAAACTGAAAGAGCTTCACCGTGCGGTCAGGAAGATGGGGTGCAAACTTGATGCGCCTTTTATCCAGATGTCGTTCCTGTCGCTTCCCGTTATCCCGTCCCTCAAGATAACAGATAAAGGACTGGTTGATGTTGAGGCTTTTAGAATAATCGAGCCGATACAAAAAAGATAAAAACGGGGTTGATGGGAGAAGGCTATTTGAACCTATTCTCAACCACGACAGCCGGCCTTATCGCTCTCGTAACAGTCTTTTTGCCTTACAGATCCATTCTGAAGGCAATCCTCTTTCAGAACCGGGGCGGAGCAGACACAATAACCATTCTGGTACTTGTAACAGCATCCCTGTTCTACCGATGCATCACGATAAGGCATATTTGTAAATCCTAATTTTAGTGAGGCAACTGCGCCAATCCTTGAATAATTTTTTTTAACTCCTCCACCCCCGCATCGGTCTTGAACGAAATCCCTGAAAAATGCGTCCGTGAAGCCTGAAAACCCTTCTCTCTCAAAGCCGCAATAAGTCCATCCGTAGGCATGGCAGTAATCCCAAGCGATTTGCACAGCTTATGATAGTCGTAATGCATAGGAATATCAAGCTCATCCCTGCACGCGGCAACAAGCTTCAATGCCTCCTTGAACCCGCGTTTTTCAAGCTCACCGAGCAGCTCACCGCAAAAACCGCTGTCATGCAGTCTGCCAAGCCAGAGAGGTCCTGCAAGCGACATGGTATGTCCGCATACAGGGCATTTCTCTTCCATGTGAACCGCCAGCCCATTTTTCCATTCCCTTGCGCCGCAGCCAAAGCAGTGGGAAATGAAGCCCATATTTTTCAGGCATTCATCAGCCTCCTTGATGTCCTTTTTAACCGCTGCAAAAAGCCTGACATAATGCGCCGAGGCGTATGACAATAGAGGCGTCATTGCTTTGTCATGCTTCGCAAGCGTCCTCGCCACAGCGCCCATGAGGATGCGGACTCCCATTTCGGGATAATACTCGGTCTTCAGGGGAACGGCGGCATAGTTCCTGATTCCCGCTTTCTTATGCGCGCCGCATAGTGGCGCCGTATCGGTGGCAGTGATGCACAGGAGGCGCTTTGCCGAGCGGCACGCTGTGTCCAAAAACGGCGCCGGGCTTCCGAACGGGTCAAGGTCGATTATATCAAAGCTGTCATCCAGCATCACCACGTTAGCATTTCTTTTAATCGCGGTGCAGTTTGTGAGGTCATTGAGTTCGATATTTTTCGTTACCAATTCAAAGGATGCATCTTCCCAGTCGCTCATCGTGGTATTGAGCCCGCCCTCTTTTGCGATGCGCAGGCCCCGGATTCCCGAGGCTGAGAGGGCGTCAAGGTACGTGTATTCAGGGTTATTTTTTGAGAAACACGCTATAGCAGCCACTGCAACGTCACGGTTCATCCGCATTGCGGGATTGTAGAAAACCGCTGCCGATGACGGGGGAAAACTTGAGGATTCATCCGGCACCGGAACCTCAACTCTTGTTGCGCCCTCGGTAATTATCCTGGTAAGCATCGATGCCACATTTGTCGGGATGGCTTTTAAAGTATCTGGATGCCTCAGGTTAGGTATTTATCCCATAACGATAAAGATTTTGCTGGTTATGGTGCAAAATATCCCGATTTTCAGGAAGATACATAATATAGTTCCTCTTTTAATGAGAATTCTTGGAACTTATGTGTTCCTTCTTGGGGTAGTTTCCATAATATTCGGCAGGAGGGTGCTTGAAAGCCTCTCCTTTTTCCAAATTCATGCCGGCGGGACTGCCTCGATCTTCATCGGTATATTCATGATTCTTATCGGAAATGGATTGAAAGCAAAAACCAGGCTAAGCTTTTATCTGGCGGTGTTTTTGATACTGACATCCCTATTTTCAATATTTGTCAGGATGCGCAGATTCGGTTTCATCTATTATGATATAATAGGAATAAGTGCAAATATATTGATGCTGTCCCTGCTGTTAAATTACAGGAAAGAGTACATTTTTCCCTCGCGGCTGAACGTGCCAATAGAAGGGAAGCTGGCACTGGTCGCAATTTCATTATCAGTGGTTTACGGAGTAACCGGAACATTGTTTATTGGAAGCCAGTTCAACCCGCCTGTGCATGATGTTTATACCGCCGTATATTACACTTTTATGGTGCTGACTACGATAGGGTTCGGAGATATTTTGCCTGTAACCAATACGGCGCGATTATTTACAGTATCTGTTGCAGTGCTGGGTATCGCATCGTTCCTAGGTGCGATTACAACATTTGTGGGGCCGGTGCTGCAGCAAAGAATTAATAGAGTGGTGAATGTTATGGAAAGTATGGAGTTTTCAGGATTGGCGGATCATTCTATAGTATGTGGATACACTCCGCTGTGTTCAGAATTTATGAAAAGTCTAAAATCGAAAATCCCGATGGTGATTATGGTAAGAGACCTGGAAGTTGCAACTGCTTTGAAAAATGAAGGGTATATCGTTTATAGGGAACATGCGGATAACATCGAGGCTTTGCAAAAGGTAGGATTGAAAAAGGCAAGAAGCGTCTATATTTGTTCCCAGGATGACGGATATAACCTGCTGATCGCTTTAACGATTAATAAATTCAAAAAACAGGAACGTTTGAAATGTAAAATTACCGTGATTGTAAACTCTTCGAAGAACGCGGACAAGTTCGAGGAGTTCTGTGATGAAATAATTGATGTGTCCCGTGTATTGAATGATTATATGTTTAAGAATGATTTTAAACAGGAAGCCCCGGGAGGGATTTGAACCCTCGACCTAGAGATTACAAATCTCTCGCTCTGCCAGGCTGAGCCACCGAGGCTTGGGGAAGGCTTTCGCTTTTAAGGATGGAATTACATTTAAAAGCTTCGGTGTTAGTTTATCTGCGGGACGCAGGAACCAGATGAGGAGTGGTTCTTTAAAATTGGCTTGTACTAGGAAAGTTCATGGAGTGAGAGTGCATCAGGGGAATTGGAAAAGGGTCTTGATGGAATATCTCACAGTCAGCAAAATATTAGAAATTCATGATGAAATTATAAAAGAGTACGGCGGAACTGGAGGATTGCGGGACGAGGGTACACTGGAATTATTGGTTTATAAGGCGCCGTGGTAAAACCATTTTCAGGCGAGCTGCTCTGGTATTACACATGATAGCTTCAGAGCATCCTTTTTTCGACGGTAACAAGAAGACTGCAATCATGACAGCAGAAAATATCCTTGGCAAAGAAGGATACTTTCTGGATGCAAAGCCCGTAGATGTTACAAATCTCATGCATAAAATTAGCAGGTATGGGGTATTAGAAGAGGCTGGATCAAAAATACGGGACAATGCTTCGGAGAAAGGGCTCTCTCCCAGAGCAGATGAAGTTAGGAAATACAAAAAGACGGGATATAAGCTGTGGGCAAAATGAGAAAAAATATGGAAAAAAGATAGGTATGCACTGAAGGGATATTTTCCGCTGTCAAACATTCGGGGAAAACGCGACAAGTCATAAGATTAGGAATTCATATAGGGAGGCAAAAATCAAATTCTGGGCATATCAGCAGATAAAAAACATTCAATAGTATAACCAGACTATTGGTTTAGCAGAAGCTATCTGATTTTGGGGGTATTATGCACACAGCAGTTGAAAGACAACTATTTTAAACCATAACGCTATACTGGATGTGTGGTGGCAGGTATGCCTGAAGATAGACGTAATAAGAAAAAGATGAAAGAGAAATGCAAATCATGCGGGCTCTGTTACCCGAGGAGGAAACAAGATGAGTAAAGTTGTTCTTATGGATTTTTTTGCTGTATGGTGCGGCCCCTGCAAGATGCAGGACCCTATCAATGAAGAGATTAAAAAGAAATTTGGCGACAGGATAGAATTTAAGAAAATCGATGTAGATACGGATCAGGAGTTAGCGATTAAATACACAATTCATGCCGTTCCCACATTGATCCTCGAAAAGGACGGCGTCGTTTTCAAGCGGTACACAGGCGTGACCAGGGCAAATGTTCTGGAAGCGGATATAAACGCGGCTTTACAATAACGGGGTCAGGTTGAAACCTTTATTTGACCTTGGCGTGCTTCCGATCAGGCACAGGACAAGCAGAGGATTCAAGCCCCATGTCTCTTTGGTTTTCAATGCGGAAAAAAGATTAACGTTTGCCGTTGACACCACAAACTCGCGTTCGCAGCAGCCCGACGCCTACCTGATAACCCATGCCCATTCGGACCACCACGGGAAATCCGCCATGCTCTCCGCAAATGCTGTATGTTCGCAGGAGACAGCGCGCGCCCTTGAAATCCTTTATGGCAAAGAATATGCGGGCAGGACTTTTAAAACCGGGGAAACTATAGATATTTGCGGCGTTGATGTCAGGACGTACCCCACCCATCATACAATAGGCTCATGTGCTTTTTACTGGGAAAATGATGTGGGTACAAAGATTCTTGTCACGGGGGATGTCAAGGATGCAAAAGACCTTCCAAAATGCGATTGCCTTGTCACGGAAGCTAACTACGGCGACCCTGACGACCCAAGATGCCATTTCAAGGACGATATCGGCGCATTCAGGGAGGCGCTTGCGGATTCAGAGGATATCGCCTTTGGCGCATATGCGTTCGGGAAAGCCCAGCGCGCCGTGAAACTCATCCGGGAATCTGGTTATTCCGGGGATATCGGGATGGACCCGGTATCGCGCGCACTTACGGAAGGATTAATGGAAGACACCGGTTCCCTGGTTGACCTGGAAAGCGATTGTGGTATTCGCATAACAACGCCTGGGGAATTACCGGCTCTTTCAGCCGCAAAGAAGTTCATCCTGACCGGCAGGCGGGACTACAAAATCCCAACAATCAATATCAGCGACCACATGGATGTGAATGGTCTTATCGGCATGGTGCACCATTGCGCGCCGACGGCTGTCATCACATACCATCCGGGCGGTCATCGCCCTCTCAAGCTTGCAGCCCATTTAAATAAAACAGGCTATTATGCGCGGGCGCTTGAAGAGATAAATACTGTTATCGAGATATAGGCAAAAATGCGCGATAGGCTTATGTTTTGGGGAATATATTTACTGTATAGATGATATTTGAAATTGAGCCGTTATTCACCATAATCGGTGAAGCGGTAGTTTATTTTGCAATATTTCTATTCATAATCGCTGTACTGGGGTCGCTCCTTATCGGATACTCCTTCAAAACCGAACGATTTATCTTCCCGAATTTCATGCTTTTCTCGATTACCCTCCTTGAAACATTGGTCAAGGCGTTATTCCGTCTCGTAAGGATGGACGACTCCATGGTGGATGACGTGGGTATCGCACTCAAGAACAAGATATCGCTGCGGAAATTCAGGGACACCCCGCTGGATAAACGGCTGATATTTTTCCCGCAGTGTTTGAGGGCAACTACGTGCCCGTCCAAACTCAGCCCGGAAGGTATGCAGTGCATCAATTGCGGAAGCTGCGAGATAGGGCCGGCGAAGAAAAGCGCCGAAGAGCTTGGATACAAAGTATTTATCGTTCCCGGTTCAAGCTTCATACGGCGGCTTGTGAGAAAACATAAACCCAATGCCATACTGGGTGTGGGATGCATGACAGAAATAAAGGCGGGTCTTGAAATGTGTGAGAAATTGAATCTTTTCGGCGTTGGGCTTGTTCTTGAGAAAGCGGGCTGCGTTTCCACAGTACTTGACTGGGATAAATTCTATGAATTTATTGAATTTGACAATCTCCATCTTTCCGGATGATTTCATCCAAAATGCGTGATTGAACACTTACTGTCGTGAGATAATCTCAACATATGATACTCATCTTTCATATATTCTTTAAGTAAATTTAAATTCTTTTTCGTAGTCTTTCTTTCAGCTTCTTGAATCTCCATAGAATATCTTCTAACTCTGAAATAAAAATCTTAATTAATGCAAAAACGGCACAGTTCCATAATTCAGTTATGAATAATAAAGTAATATCATCACAATAAATAATTATTTATCCTTTAATGCAATGATACTACTTGCGCACCATGGTTACTATATCACCGACATTTAAGAATT
>CABMII010000048.1 GCA_902386255.1 uncultured archaeon | reverse complement strand
TTCTTAAATGTCGGTGATATAGTAACCATGGTGCGCAAGTAGTATCATTGCATTAAAGGATAAATAATTATTTATTGTGATGATATTACTTTATTATTCATAACTGAATTATGGAACTGTGCCAGTATACGCTGCCATATTTGGTGCATTTATCCTGATGACTGGCATAATAGGATTTTGCATCCTGTATGTGCCACTCGGTATTCATAAGGGCAAGTAAAAATTTTACTAAAACGATAAAAACGGAGTGTTTCATTTCAAAAAGAGACTTTATATTTTGATTGAAGGATACTAACAAATTCCAATTTCAATTTGTTTTGATATTGAGTTCAATAGTTCATATTGATTAAAAGTCATGATAAAAATAATCCGAAAGGAGGCAAATATGAACTATGAAACAATCAAAATCGAAAAAGTAGAAAAAACCTGCCCGGCATGCGAGGAATACGCAGAGAAACATTCCACAAACCCTCCCAGGATTGCAGTCATGGCATGCGAGGGAGCATGCGCGAAAGGCGAGGTTGCAAGAATAGCGGCAAATATGGTAACCCACCAGCTTGCCCGCGAAAACACAGTACGCATCTGCCTCGGTGGCGCCTTTACGAAGGATACCGGGCAGAGAAACCTGGTCAGAAGGACAAACAAAACAATTGCTATTGAAGGATGTTTTATATCCTGCTCTTCAAGAATGATGAAAGGTGTATTACCCGGCCTTTGCCCGGAAATAATCCAGGCTGATATGCTCTATGAAACTTCCCTCCCTTTCGGGATAGATGAGGTATCAGAGGAAGAACTCAGGGAATGTGCCAATACTGTGGCTGAAGCAGTAGTAGCAGAGCATGTCAAAAATAGCGCTACCGGGAAAGCATCTGCTAAAGAATCTGTATGCAGTTCATCCAAGAATAAAAATTCAGGCTGCTGTGGAAAATAATAAACCCGTACCGGTTTCCTGAAACATAATATTTTTCATAATTTTTTAGTTTTTTTTCTGCGTGTTAATTCGTTATATCTATATACTGCAAGACTAATTCCAAGCAGGGTATTAAAAATGAAAACATGCATAATGTGCGGCGGCGAAGGGACAAGACTGCGCCCCCTGACTTTTGACAGGCCAAAACCGATGATACCTTTGTTGAACAAACCATCATTAGTACACCTTGTTGAACATCTGGCTATCGAGGGATTCAATGATATTGTGCTCACCCTTGGATATCTTGGAGGTGAAATAGAAGCCGCGCTCGGCGACGGCAGTATGTACGGCGTGCATGTTGAATATGTCCACGAAAAAGAGAAACTGGGAACTGCAGGGGGAGTGAAAAACGCTGAACTTCTCTTTGAAGGCGAGCCCTTCATGGTGGTCGGCGGCGACCATGTGATGAACCTCGGGCTCCGGGAGTTCGTCCGTTTCCATGAGAAAAACGATGCGCCAGTCACCATTGGCCTTATCCCGATAGACGACCCGCGCGAATATGGTATTGCGGACCTGGATGTCAATAACAGGATAAACAGGTTCTTTGAAAAACCTGGACCCGGCGAGATTTTCAGCAATCTTGCAAGCACGGGCATATACGTATGCGACCCTGAAATCCTGGAATGGATTCCAAAGAAAAAATACGATTTTGCAAAAGACCTTTTCCCTGATATCATGAAAAAAGGAAAGCCGATAAATGGTTATCTTGTTCGCGGAAGATGGACTGATATAGGTAACCCCCAGGCTTACAGGGAAGCGTGCAAGTGGATGCTTGAACAAATGCCCGGAACCAAGATTTCAGGGAGACTTGACGTTAAGGATGCAAAAATTACAGGGCCTATTGACATCGGGCATGATGTCTCCTTCGGTTCAAACTCAGCAGCTGTGGGACCAATAGTAATAGGGGAGAACACTTCAATCGGCGATAATGTCCTGATAGGCCCTTATACCTCTATCGGCTCAAATTGTACGATAGGGAGCAATTCAAGAATCCTTTCTTCGTATATCTTTGATAATGTGGATATTGGAAATGACTGCGCTATTTCAGGCGCTGTTATTGATAACGCCACCAGGATAAGTGACTCGTGCATACTTGAGACCGGTACAGTAATCGGCCCGAGGGTAATAATCGAGGACAGGGTAACGATTCATTCTGGCGTCAAATTATGGCCCGAGGTTACTGCAAAAAAGGGAACGAGAATAAAAGATACTCTGGTGAATAAGAATTTCGGCAACGAGACAAACGGTTCTTAGGATTCCATTATTTCCACTGAGCCGTCTTTTCTTCCTACATAAACAACATCCACTTTCGTGAATATCCCGTGTTCCACAATGCCTGTGCACTGTGAAAGCGCCTTATCCAATGATTCCGGGTCATTTATTTCCCCAAAATCGGCATCCAGAATGAAATTCCCGTTGTCTGAGATAACAGGACCGTCTTTATTGACACCCATTCTTACAACAGCTTTCCCTCCCAATTCTGCGACCTGTTTTACCACCAGCTTTCGCGCAAAAGGAAGGACCTCAAGTGGAACCGGGTAGTTCAGTACTTCGGCGACTTTGGATTCATCCGCTACCACAACAAATTTTTTCGCAGATTGCGCTACTATTTTTTCCCGCGTATGCGCAGCTCCGCCTCCTTTGATTGCAGCAAAATTGGCTATCTGGTCGGCCCCATCTATTGCGATATCAAGAACTGAATGCTCATCAAGGGTTGTGAGCTGGATGCCGTTCTCTGCTGCCAAGAACGCTGACTGATACGATGTTGGCACGCCCAGTATTTTCAAGCCCGAAGCTACACGGTTTCCGAGTTCTTTAATCGCGTATGCCGTGGTGGAACCTGTGCCAAGTCCTGCGACCATGCCATTTTTTACGAGTTGTGCGGCTTTTTCGCCCGCGGCTTGTTTGGGGTTGATTTGAGTTGAGCTTTTCATAATGTGCACTTTTATGCTTTTTTATTATATACATTTAATGAGCAAGTTTCAGGAACACATCCTCAAGGTTGGGCTGGGAAATCTCGATATTCTTGATATGAACATCACAGAACTTCTTCATCACATTATCGATAATAGATTCAACATTCTCAGCCACTATCTTTATTTTCCCGTTCTCATGCAGGATATCAAGAATCCCGGGAATATCCTTTAACCGGGAATCTTCCAACTTCCCCATGTATTCTATCGTTATAGTCTCGCCAAGCTTCATCTGTCTCTTTAACTCACCCGGCGCCGCATTGGCGATTATCTCCCCTTTCTTGATAAATGCAATCCGTTCGCAGAGCTGTTCGGCTTCCTTCATATAATGGGTTGTCAGGACGATAGTAATCCCTTTTTCATCATGTATCCGCTTTATCAATCTCCTTATCTTGATTGCCATATCCGGGTCAAGACCCACCGTCGGCTCATCCAGGAACAGGAGGCGCGGCTCATTGAGAAGGGCTTTCGCAAGCGAAAGGCGTTGTTTTGTACCCGTGGAAAGTGAGTCAAACCTGACATTCCTGAATGGTTCAAGTTCAAGCATATCAATGACCTTTTCAATAGCCGTATCGTCTAACCCGTAGAGCAATGAAAAATACTTGAGGTTCTCGTAAACCGTAAGGCTCCATGGAAAATTCGGGTTCCCGCTGCTCACATTCACGATATATTTGACGCTGTTCGGATCTGAAAGCGCATCGATTCCAAAGACTTCCAACTTCCCGCTGTCCGGTATTGTGAGTGTTGAAAGGATGGATATAAGCGTGGTCTTGCCCGCGCCGTTAGGCCCCAGTATGCCGAAAATCTCACCTTCTTCTATATCGATGGAAACGTTCTTCAGGACTTCTTTTTTCCCATGTGCGCCATCTTTATAATATTTAAATAAACCTTCGGCTTTAACGGCAAGCATGGACAGGATAATGATATTAAGGGCTATAAACTTTCTTTAGTTGCCAGCATTTTACATTAATAATCAGTATGGATTTTATTTCTTTTTCAGGAAATCTTAAATACAAAACACAGGTATTCATTGGCTTTTATGCAAAAACTAAAAAATTGGAGTCTATTATTCCAATTTGATAAGGAGTCTGCAAACCGATAGGACGGTTATGATGGATACCTATTTATTTTTCGGGATGATTCTCTTTTATTTGATTGGCGCAGGCCTGGCGCTTATATTGAACAGGAATGACCGCATCTGTACCTATGCATCATTTTTGAGTGCCTCTCTTGCTTCCGTATCCGGGATAATTTTCTCAGGTTCTATTTTACTGGGCAATAATTTCTCATTTATTCTTTCAGGCTCACCAATCCTGAATTTTGGTTTTTTTGTGGATAAGCTTTCTGCATTCTTCATCTTTGCAATATCAATAACAGCTTTTGCAGTTTCCATTTATTCAACCGGATACGTGAGAGAATATTTCGGGAAAAAGAACATCGGCTATCTCTGTTTACTTTATAATATTTTTATTCTCTCCATGATACTGGTTGTCTCGGCAAATAATGCTGTCATGTTCCTGATAGTCTGGGAACTGATGTCAGTAATATCATATTTCCTCGTGGTCTTTGAGCATGAAAAACCGCAAACTTTGAAAGCGGGTTTCATATATATTGTAATGACCCATATCGGAACCGGGTTCATTATTTTATCGTTTTTGATAATGGCTGGTTCAGGCGGCAGTTTCAGCTTTGAAACGTTACGCTCCACGGCCATGACCATGCCGCCCTATTTAAAAGATCTGGCTTTCCTGTTCGCCCTTATCGGATTCGGGACAAAGGCCGGGATTGTGCCCCTCCATATCTGGCTCCCATACGCCCATCCGGCCGCGCCCAGTAACGTATCTGCGCTCATGTCGGGTGTAATGATTAAGACTGCGATTTACATGCTCATCCGGGTTTCTTTTGATTTCCTTGGAGGCGGCGTCTGGTGGTGGGGTATGCTTCTGCTAATAGTAGCATCGGTTTCCGCGCTTATCGGTGTCATGTATGCATTAATGGAACATGATATGAAACGCCTTCTTGCTTTCCACAGCGTTGAAAATATCGGAATAATCCTTATAGGCGTGGGCGTAGCCATGATTTTCATGTCATCCGGGCACCCGGACCTCGCAGCATTCGGACTGATTGCTGCCCTCTATCACACCATAAACCACGCTGTGTTCAAATCCCTGCTCTTCATGGGAGCGGGTTCGGTGATATATACAACCCACACCAAAAATATCGAGGAATACGGCGGCCTGATAAAAAGAATGCCCTGGACAGCTTTCTTTTTCCTGATAGGCGCGATATCCATCTCGGCGCTGCCGCCTTTTAATGGTTTTGTGAGTGAGTGGCTTACATTGCAGGCGCAATTGCTGAGCATCAACCTCACGGATAACATCATAAAAATAGCAGTGCTTTTTAGCGGGGCCGGTCTTGCCTTAACGGGCGCTCTTGCAGCGGCATGTTTTGTTAAGGCATTCGGCATAAGTTTTCTTGCGCTGCCAAGAAGCACCCATGCGGAACACGCAAAAGAAGTGCCCGTTCCAATGCTTGTAGGAATGGCTATCCTTTCCCTGATGTGCATTGTTCTTGGCGTCCTGCCCTTTTATGTTGTCAGGATTATTGATTCTGTATCAGCGCCGCTTGTGGGGACAAGTATAAGTTCCAAAATCAGTTTTGACTTAACTATCGGAACACTTTCCTCTTTCCCAGCAAGCATCTCCACAACATGGATCGCCCTCCTGGTATTCGTCGTTCTGCCGCTTCCTGTTATCATCTATATGCTGATGAGCCGGACGAAGACGGTGAAATACGAAACATGGGGATGCGGACAGCCGGTTTCCACGGCGCGGAATGAATACACGGCAACAGCTTTTTCAAAGCCCATACGAATGTGGCTTGGCGGGATTTTCCGTCCCCACAGGGAAATCCAGACCGCTTATTCTGATTCGCCATTCTTTAAGGACAGGGTGATTTTCGAGTCCGAGATAGAGCCGGTATTTGAGCGATATCTTTACAGGCCTGTTACATGGGTCGTGCTTACTGTTTCGCGGTTAATGAGGGTTATCCAGACAGGGTACATCCAGACATACCTGCTTTACATACTTATCACGCTGGTTATTGCGCTGATATTCGTGGGAAGCGGGGGGTAATTGGTTCAAATCCCACATTAATAATCGGTATACATCTTCTTTTCACTGGTTAGCCTTAAATACAAAAACATAGGTAAGTGGTGGCTCTGTTATTCATGAATTAAAATGGAAAAAAGCTGGGATAAAATATTCTAAAACTGTGTCAACTGTTTTTGTTCGTTTCAGATAAAATCGATAATTGGTGAAATGATGGATACTTATTTATTTTTTGGACTTGTTCTCTTTTATCTTATTGGCGCCGTATCATCTGTGCTATTAAATAAAAAAGACCGGGTTTGCGCCTTTATTTCGTTTATAAGCGCGGCCGTTGCCTCAGTTTTCGGAATTGTTTTCTCGTTATCTGTGATTTCCGGCGATACTTTTGTATTGGCTCTTCCCGGCACTTCATTTCTGCAATTTGGCATTTTTGTGGACGCGCTGTCAGCATTCTTCATACTTGTTATCTCGATAGCAGTTTTTGCGGTTTCAATATATTCAATCGGGTACGTGAGAGAATATTTTGGCAAAAAGAATATCGGATACCTTGGTTTCCTGTATAATATCTTCATTCTTTCAATGATACTGGTTGTAACTGCAAGTAATGCTGTCATGTTCCTGATAGTCTGGGAATTGATGTCAGTGATATCTTATTTACTTGTGGTTTACGAGCATGAGAAGCCCGAAACCAGGAAAGCCGGTTTCACCTATATCGTGATGACCCATATCGGAACAGGCTTTATCATCCTCTCGTTCCTTATTTTTGCAGGCGCAAGCGGAAACTTCAATTTCGAAACATTCCGCGCTGCAGGCACTGTAATGCCTTCGCTGTTGCGGGACATGGCGTTCATATTCGCTCTTATTGGTTTTGGTGCAAAAGCAGGTATTGTGCCGCTCCACATCTGGCTTCCTTACGCCCACCCGGCAGCGCCCAGCAACGTTTCAGCGCTCATGTCAGGCGTGATGATCAAAACCGCTATTTTTATGCTAATCCGGGTTATTTTTGATTTCCTGGGCGCCGGTTCAGCGTGGTGGGGATACCTTGTGCTTGCAGTGGGAACGCTTTCAGCTATCATCGGCATATTATACGCAGTCGTCGAACCTGATATCAAACGAATGCTTGCCTTCAGCAGCATTGAGAACGTGGGTATTATTTTGATTGGCATTGGCGCTTCAATGATATTTTTCGAAGGTGGAAGACCGGTTCTAGCAGCGATTGCGGCAATAGCGGCGCTGTACCACCTGCTCAATCATTCGGTATTCAAAGGATTATTGTTCATGGGCGCAGGCTCCATAATTTTTTCAACACATACAAAGAACATCGAAAAACTGGGCGGCCTCATAAAGAAAATGCCCGTAAGTTCGGTTCTTATCCTCGTCGGAGTCCTATCCATTTCTGCATTACCGCCTTTTAGCGGTTTTGTGAGCGAGTGGCTTACCTTCCAATCTCTGCTTCTGGGTTTTAATTTTAATACCTTTACTATGATTGTGCTGTCCATCAGCGCAGCAGTTCTTGCTCTCACTGGAGCGCTAGCTGCATTCTGTTTCCTGAAAACCTTCGGCATAGGGTTCCTGGCTCTCCCGAGAAGCGAACACGCTGAACATGCAACCGAGGCAAATACCCCGATGCTTCTTGGAATGGGACTCTTTGCGATTTTATCAATACTGCTTGGTATTCTACCTTTCTACATCCTGCCTGCGCTGGACAAGGTTACCCGGACATTCATCGGCACAAGCGCATTCAGTGAATCATTTTCATTAAGTTCTTTCGGCACGATTGTATTACCGGCAAAGATTTCCATGTCAACGCCTCTTCTTTTAGTGCTGATGTTCATTTTGCTTCTGGTACCGTTTTTGCTTTTGTATAATACAAAAAAATCGCGGGCAATTTATGAGACATGGGGATGCGGCCAGCCCGTTTCCACGGCGCGAAACGAATACACAGCCCATGCTTTCTCAAAACCTGTAGAGATGTGGTTTAAGAACCTGTACCGCCCTGCAAGACAAACCGAGGCTACGTATTCAGCTTCTCCGTTCCTCAAGGAATCTTTCAGGTTTGAATCCAGGATAGAACAGGCATTCGAGCAATATATCTATAATCCGGTTGTGGGGTTCGTCATGGCAAAATCGCGGCGGGTAAAAGTCGTCCAGACCGGCAGCATCCATGCATATCTTTCATATATTTTCGGAACGCTCGTCATTCTTTTCATGTTCGTGATAGCAGGAGGCAGCTAAATGATTTCACAGATTGTACTTGTGCTCCTTCAGCTCCTGGTCATCATCGCCCTCGCCCCGCTTCTTAGCGGCATCATCAAAAAGATTAAAGCTTTCTTCCAGGTACGCAAAGGCCCTAGCATTTTCCAGCCCTATTATGATATTGCTAAACTTTTGCAGAAGGATTCCGTAGTCTCGAAAAACGTTTCATGGCTTTTCCATGCCGCGCCTATAATATCGCTTGTCGCTGTGCTTACGGCAGGTCTTTTGATACCCATTTTCATTACTGAACTACCTTTCGGTTTTGCCGGCGACCTGATAGCTGTGGTGTATCTTTTTGCTCTGGCGCGTTTCTTCATAGCCCTTGCATCACTGGATGCGGGAAGCTCTTTTGG
This sequence comes from uncultured archaeon, assembly GCA_902386255.1. GTDB lineage: Archaea > Halobacteriota > Methanosarcinia > Methanosarcinales > Methanoperedenaceae > Methanoperedens. The sequence goes on along the minus strand of CABMII010000048.1, from coordinate 11,222 downwards.
CGGGATGGGCGGGAGCCGCGAGATGTTCGTGGCATCACTTGTTGAGCCTGCGCTGATGCTATCCATTTTCGCTATAGCCCTCAATGTCGGCTCCACGAATTTAAGCTATATCTCGCAAACGGTTTCAGCTATGGGCATTAATGCAGTCTCGCCGTACCAGATACTTGCATTTGTTGCCCTGTTTATAATCGCAATTGCGGAAACGGGACGAATACCTGTGGATAATCCTGCTACGCATCTTGAACTTACCATGATTCATGAAGCCATGATACTTGAGTACTCCGGGAAACAACTGGCAATAGTGGAACTCGGGGCAATGATAAAACAACTGCTCGTATTCTCACTCCTGGCCAACATATTCTTCCCATGGGGAATTGCATCAGGCTTAAGCGCATCGGCAGTTATCATAGCATTGCTCGTTTATTTCGCCAAGCTCGTTGTTCTGGGCGCTGTCATGGCGATGGTTGAAACCTCAACTGCAAAATGGAGGCTTTTCAGGCTGCCTGAGCTGCTTTCCATATCGCTCATGTTTTCATTCCTTGCCCTTGTTTCATTTATTATTGTAAAAGGTGGATAATATGTCAGAAATTATATTAGGCTCCAAAATGGTGCAATTAATCATTGCATTGATACTTGTTTCGACCTTCCTGATACTCGGTTCCACGAGGCTCTATTCATGCGTCAGGGCTTTCGGGATCCAGTCGTTTTTGCTTGCGTGCGTTGCAGGTATTGTGGCATATTCCACAGGAAAAAATGATATTTATATCGTGGCAGTGCTCACGCTTGTCATAAAAGCCGCAGTAATTCCCTATATTTTCATATACATAATCCGGGAAATCAAGGTGAAACGGGAAATTGAACTGTATGTAAATGTCTCACCTTCGCTTATTATCGGCGGGGTGCTGGTCGTAATTTCATATTATCTTATCAGGTCAATAAGTATCATATCCGAGCTTTCAAGTTTTGCACTCTCAGCGTCCATGTCGCTTGTCTCAATAGGGCTTTTCGTAATGATAAGCCGAAAGAAAGCCATAATGCAGATGCTCGGAATACTGATAATGGAAAACGGGCTTTTCCTTGGCGCCATATCCCTGACATACGGTATGCCCCTGCTTGTTGAACTCGGGATATTTTTCGATGTCCTGATTGGCGTTCTTATCATGGGAATCCTGATATTCAGGATAAACAAGACATTCGAGACCATCGACACAGACATGCTTAAAACATTGATAGGTTGATTGCGATGATAGAATACCTGCTCCTGGCTCCCCTGCTAACAAGCATAATATGCTTCCTGACAAAAACCCGAAAACAGGTCGAGACGGTAAGTGTAATCGGGTCAATAGCCACTCTTGCACTGGGATTGTTGCTTGTAAATAATGTTTTTAAATACGGTACTATAGTTACATGGCAAAACGCCCTGTTTGCAGACGCATTCAGCGCATTTATTGTTCTTATCGTATCCATTGTGGGTTTTGTCGCGTCCTTTTACTCTGTCGGTTACATGGGACATGAATTTGACCATAATATATTTGATATCAGAAAATTGAAAATGTATTACTCTCTTTTCCATATTTTCATGTTCACGATGCTCCTCGTCGGTGTCACGAACAACCTTGGTCTCTGGATAGCAATCGAGATGACCACCCTGGTATCCGCGTTGCTGATGATTCTTTATTCCAGAAAATCCTCGGTTGAGGCTGCCTGGAAATACATGATAATATGCACGGTAGGCATCACGTTTGCGCTTTTTGGCACTATTCTTACATATTATGCCGCAGTGAAAATACTGGGAGAGACCGGAGATGCGCTTAACTGGACATCGTTAATAGCAGTGGCAGACCAGTTCGACCCGACCATAATGAAGCTTGCATTTATATTCATCCTTATCGGCTACGGGACGAAGGCCGGGCTTGCGCCCATGCACACATGGCTTCCGGATGCCCACAGCGAGGCTCCCACGCCTGTAAGCGCGCTTCTTTCAGGCGTTCTTCTCAATTGCGCAATGTACGGCATTATCAGATTTTACGCGATTGCCACAAAATCCGTTGGTGTCGGGTTTACAAGCAATCTAATAATAATATTCGGGCTTCTGTCTCTGGGAATCGCTGTGCCTTTTATCATTTTGCAGGAAGACTATAAACGGCTTCTTGCCTACAGCAGCGTGGAACACATGGGAATAGTTGCGCTCGGTATCGGTTTTGGCGGCGTTTACGGGATATTCGGAGCCATTCTTCACATGTTCAACCATGCAATGACTAAATCCCTCATGTTTTTTGGGGCAGGAAATGTCCTCTTGAAACACGAAACAAAAGAGATAGATAAAGTCAGCGGGATAATAAAAACAATGCCTGTGACAGGCCCGATGTTAATTATAGGCGCGCTTGCAATTACGGGTTCGCCGCCTTTCAGCATATTCCTTAGCGAATTTACCATACTTGCAGCCGGGTTCTTACAAGGTCATTATGTCCCATCGATATTATTCCTGCTATTCCTGATTATGATATTTGCAGGTTTTTTCAATAACATAAGCAAGATGGTTTTCGGGACGCCAAAACCCGGAATAACGAAAGGGGAAGTGAGCAGGTGGAACCTTGCAGCGATGTCGATATTAATCGTATTTATCATTGTGCTTGGCGTTTATATCCCGCCTTTCTTTTATGACATGATAATGAAAGTCGTGGCGGTCATAAGGTGATATAATGAACAGGGAATTCACAGAGGCTTTAAAAAATGAATTTGGCACTAACATTCTTGATGCCGTAACCTCGCGCAATGAAACATATCTCACCGTAAAAAAAGAGGCAAATGTAAAGATATGCGACCATATTTACCACCACCTGGATATTCCCCTTATTTCGATTTTCGCAACCGATGAGAGAAAAAAGGACGGCTGTTTCAAAGTCCATTATGTTTTTTCCATCGGCAAAGGCGACGCATTCGTTATAATAAAAATAAATATCGATGGAAAATCTCCAAGATATAATTCCATTACCCATAAGATTGCAGCAGCCAACTGGTATGAGCGCGAGATACAGGATATGTTCGGCCTGCTTCCCGTCGGTCATCCGGACCCGAGAAGGCTTGTGCATTTTGAGGACTGGCCGGATGGTGTTTACCCGCTGCGAAAGGATTTTGACATAAAGACAAAACCGCCTCGTGTTGAGGGTGAATATGTGTACCGGCGCGTTGAGGGTGAAGGTGTCTATGAAATTCCAGTGGGACCCGTGCATGCAGGCGTTATCGAACCCGGACATTTCAGGTTCAGCGTTGCAGGCGAGCCTATAATCAATCTTGAGATTCGGCATTTCTATACCCATAAAGGCGTGGAAAAATTGTTTGAGAACATATCACTCGATAAAGCCGTATTCCTAGCAGAACGGATTTCAGGCGATAACTCCGCAGCCCATGCCGTGGCCTTCTGCCAGGCTGTTGAAAGAATAGCCGGCATTGATATCCCTGCACGGGCAAAATATATCCGTGTGGTTCTACTTGAACTTGAACGCGTGTATAATCATCTCGGGGATATCGCCGGGATTGCAACCGATGTTGCTTTTGCCATGGGCGCGGCTCATGCTAACAGGCTTAAGGAAGAAATATTGCAGCTAAATGAAAAAGTAACGGGAAGCAGGATGCTTCGGGGCATGAACGCAATCGGCGGCGTGCGCCGCGACATCGGCGATAAGAAAGATGAAATCTTACTAAAATTATCAGAGATACAGCATGATTTCAGGGAGCTTATCGAGTACCTGATGGCAATACCGTCCCTTGTTGACAGGATTGAAACCACGGGTAGGATTTACAATGATACAGCAAAAGGATTGCATGTTGTGGGTCCGGCAGCGCGGGCTTCGGGAATCGACAGGGACATGAGGCGTGACCACGCGTATGCGGCTTATCCTGAATTCAATTTCAAAGTGCCGGTGCAAAAAGCGGGCGATGTGAACGCACGAACGCTTGTGCGAGCAGATGAAGTATGCGAATCCATAGGATTGATAGAGCAGGCGCTCTGGTCGCTTCCCGATGGTGATATTAAGATTAACATCGGCGAAATTCCAGACGGCTATGCCCTTGGATACACCGAAGCCCCGAGGGGAGAAACGCTTTACTGGGTTATGATAGAAAACAACAGGATTGTAAGATGCAAGGTTAGGGACCCGTCGTTTTGCAACTGGCTGGCGATTGAGTACGCCGTGCTTGATAACATCGTTCCCGATTTTCCGATAGTCAACAAGAGCCTGAGCTTATCATATTCCGGCAATGATATGTAGGTGAAAAAATGTTTGATATCCTGAAAAAAACCCTTAAAACCGGCTCGCAAACCACAAAATATCCGCAAATCCCAGACATTGCACCTGCGGGATTTCGCGGGAAACCGGAACTGCTGTCAGATAAATGTACATACTGCGGTAAATGCGTGGCAGTATGCCCGCCTGGTGTGATATGGCTGACCGAAGAGAAGGGTGAAAAAATCCTTACATTATCATACTGCGGCTGCATATTCTGCGGCAGATGTGAGGAAGTATGCGAGGGCGCAATAAAACTCACAGGGGAATACGAACTTGCGTCAAAGATGAAAGAAGACCTTCTTACCAGTATCCGGAGGAAGACATGACAGTCGAGGATGAAGTCGAGATAATGGGCCAGCGCCTGAATTCCAGGATAAAGAACATATTCGGACGCTCGCTGCACATACGCGAGGTGGATGCGGGCTCGTGCAACGCCTGCGAAGTCGAGGTAAATTCGCTGTCAAATCCCATCTACGATATAGAGCGATTCGGTATTCACATAGTGGCATCCCCGCGCCATGCTGATATGCTGCTGGTCACAGGTCCTGTTACGCGGAACATGGAACTTGCACTCCTTAAGACCTATAATGCCACGCCATCCCCCAAACTCGTGGCTGCAATGGGTTCGTGCGCGTGTAACGGCGGCATATTCGGTGATACTTACGCAAGCGGGGGCGGTGTTGACAAATTCATCCCGGTGGACGTGTACATACCCGGATGCCCGCCCAGGCCGCAGGCAGTAATATTCGGCATCATGGTCGCGATTGATAAGCTTGCCCAGAAAATAAAGAAAACAGAGGTTAATCCATGACACGGTACGAGATACTGCTGGCGACCGATGGCACGGCATGCGCAAGAAAGGCCGAGATTGCGGCAATGAAAATCACAAGATCGTACAATATCCGCATGGCGGCTATCTATGTAGCCGTAGCCCGCAAGGATTCGGAGCGCGAAGAACTTGTGGCGCGGGGCGAGGAAGTGTTGGAACGCGTGCTGGAAACGGGCGCTGAAATGGGCGTGGATATCCAGAAAATGCTTGTCGGAGTCAGCATGCAGCGAATGCCCAAGATGGGAGCAAGAGCGGAGATTATAGCACAGGCGATACTGGATGCTGCTGAGAAGTACAGGGTGCATACCATTGTTCTTGGCGGTGAGGGTGAGACCGAGATTAATCCCGAGCTTGGGAGTGTGGCCCAGGCAGTGGTCAGGAAAGCTAAGTGTACGGTGCTTGTGGCAAGATAAAAGATGGATACAAGCCCGGGCAGGAACCAAATCCATAGCGTTCCTCACACAGCTTTACCCGTGTTTGGTATATCTATATCATTCCTGCCCCGCGGCGCGTCCGCAGGAAAAGGAAATGATTACCCGGTTTGCTCTCCAAGTTTTATATTGTAATTAATAGCATCTATAATTTTCGGTTAACAGGTCTGATAAAATATTATTTCAGGCTTTCCCCAGTATCCGGAGGGCAAGGTATGCAGCATTCTCACCGTTATCTATTCCCACGCATGCAACTGGTACACCCTTTGGCATCTGGACTATGGATAAAAGGGCATCCATTCCCCCGAGCTTTGAACTGACAGGCACGCCGATAACAGGCTTTTTTGTCCGCGAGGCAACTATGCCTGGGAGGGCTGCGGATAGTCCTGCGATTGCAATAAAGACCAAAGCATCGCTTTTTGATATGTAATCCTCTAGCTCCACCGGGTTCCTGTGCGCCGACAGGACTTGTAACTCATGATCAACTGCACTGGTTTCCAGGACTTTTGCACAACGTTCTGCAATCCCCCTGTCCGATTCTGAACCTATCAATATCGCTATTGTTGCCATAAATCCTAATAGTCGATTAATCCATAAAATCTTTTTGTAAAAATAATTGAGGTGCGGGGGGATGACCAATCCCCCCAACATTATGGCTTCCTATTCTATTTCATCATCTTCAAAAGATTGCTTCACATGTCTTGAAAACATGGAAACCCACATCGAATATTTCCCATGAACTATTAATCCGCTGTTGGGATAAGCGGTTTCATTAATATAATTCGAATCCTGTTCCAGTTCCGCAGTATCCTGGAAATACAGTCTCATCGCCCCGTTTTTCTCAAATCCCAGTGACATGTCCTGATGCTCTTTTTGCTGGTTTTTAATCTTTACAGAGGAAAAATATCTGGGAATTTTACTCATGTTATTCTTCAGCACCGTATTTCAAATAGTGATAAACAGCTTTCGAGATTGCCTCTTTGACAGAAGATTCTCCGGTTTTTTGCTTTAGCGCCATGACATCTTCATGCGGTAGCACCGACTGTACGTGAACAATCTTCATTTCGTTAATACCTCCATACGACAGTAAACATACCATACTCATTATGATAATGCTAATCATGTATAAAGCTTTCGATTAAAACAAATATAAATCTTTAGCCAATCAAAATATTAATATGCAAAGCCAGATATTTCCGCGGCCGAAGGAGAAAGTCTTGAATGCAGCCAGGAAAGAGAGTAATAAAAAACCGGTCGGAGGAAAAAATATGATCGGAAGGTTCAAATTCGAGAATGAGATATTTTACGGCGATATAAAAGGAGAACGCGTGGTTGTTGATAGGGGGTTGTACAGCGATACATTTGTGCTTTCCGAACTCCAGTTGCTCCCCCCGGCCCAGCCAAGCAAGATAATCTGCGTGGGCCTCAACTACAAAGACCATGCAAAGGAGTTAAAAATGCCCATACCCAAAAAACCCCTCTTATTTTTAAAGCCGCCGTCGGCGGTAATTGGTCATATGGAAAACATAGTTTATCCGGATAAAGTTAACCGGCTGGATTATGAAGCAGAACTTGCAGTAATAATAGGCACACGATGCAAGAATGTAAGGGCTGCCGATGCTGGAAACATGATAATGGGATATTCATGCTTCAACGATGTAACTGCAAGGGACTTGCAGAAGGAAGATACCCAGTGGACAAGGTCCAAGAGTTTCGATACTTTTGCTCCTGTAGGTCCTTATATAGCAGACCCGACCTTGGATATCAGCAATCTTCGTATCAGAACCCGCGTGAATGGCGAATTGAGGCAGGATTCAAGCACTGCCAATCTTATTTTCAAGGTGCCGCAGTTAATCGAATTTATTTCCGGTATCATGACGCTTGAACGCGGGGATATAATCGCGACGGGCACGCCGCCTGATGTTGGGGAACTCACAGTCGGTGACACTGTAGAAATCGAAATAGAGAATATAGGGGTATTAAAAAATGGTGTCATCGGCGGAATTAACTGGATGATTAAAAATATTATGCCTGAAAAGGAAACATATTAGCATACCTTCGCTTTATTAAGAATGAAAATAATTGAGATACCAAATACCGTGCTGAACAGGTGACAATAGAATGTCTGAGATATACGATAATGTATGGGAAACCCGGAAACGCAAGCCACCAGCAAGAGAGGAGAAGAAACTTGCAGAAGTAAAACCGCCTTTTACAGACCACGACAGGTTGAAGGACACGATCGAACGGCGGAAAAAGAATGTGTATGGAATGAAATAAAACACATTCATTAAAACCGGAACTATGGATAACATAGAAGTTTCAGTCGTCCTGCCAGCCTACAACGAGGCGGGAAGGATAGAGGATACAGTGGAAAGGACGGCTTCTGCCCTTCGTGAAATAACGCCTTCTTTTGAAATCATAATAGCCGAGGATGGAAGCAAGGACGGGACAGACAGGATTTCAGAAACTCTTGCAAATAAATATGATTTTGTAATGCACCTGCACTCGGATGAAAGGCTTGGGAGGGGGCGCGCCATGGTCCGTGCTTTCAAGGCATCCAGAGGAGAAATCCTGTGCGATATTGACGTTGACCTTGCCACGGATATGAAGCACCTGAGAGAACTTGTCCAGTCAATCCGTGACGATTATGATTTTGCCACAGGCTCGCGCATGCTACCTGAGAGCAATGTCAAGAGACCTTTTAAGAGGGGGCTGGCGAGCAAAGGTTATAATTTTCTCACAAGATTCATGCTGGGTTCAAAATTATATGACCACCAGTGCGGTTTCAAATCCTTCAAACGCCAGTCTCTTTTTGCGATTATGGATACAGTTAAGGATACCCATTGGTTCTGGGATACGGAACTGCTCGTCAGGGCGCAGCGCGCCGGGTATAAGATAAAGGAATTCCCGGTCGAATGGAAGCACGGCGGCGCCACAAAAGTTAATTTTATACGGGACATTTTCGGGATGGGGTCGCAGATATTCAGATTATGGTATGAATTCCTGTGGGATTAAAAATTTTATACAAAGCCAAACACTACCGATTTATATATAATGATAAACAAATTATCTCTCCATAAGAGAAAAGATTGGGATTATCGTTATAATGCCATCGGGCCGCTGATTGTAGGTTTTCAAAAAGCCTCGAGCAGTGCCTATAATTTAAGAAAAAGTCACATACGATTCTATGACTGGCAAAATACAGCTTCTTACCGGAAAATCTGATACAAAAGATGTGTTCATAGATGCACAGGAATTTGTTACCGGAAGAACGTGCGTGATAGGTCAAAGCGGTAGTGGTAAAAGCTATTTAATTGCCGTACTTTGCGAACAACTGCTGCAAAATAATATCGCATTTTGTATAGTTGATACGGAAGGAGAATATTTCTCTTTAAAGGAAAAGTTCCAATTGCTCTGGGTTGGCGGGGAAGAAGCGGATGTCAGCATAGATGTTGATTTCTACGACCTCATAACAAAATCAATAACAAATAACGTCCCTTTAATTTTAGATGTATCGGATGTCCTGGACCAGAGAAAGGTTGTTTCTGATTTTGCAGGTAAATTATATGAAATCGAAAGCCAGGTAAAGCAGCCGTATTTATTGATTATCGAGGAGGCTGACAGGTTTGTTCCGCAAAGCAAGGACTCTATAAAGGAAATCGAAGAGATTTCTAAAAGAGGGAGAAAAAGGGGGCTGGGTTTGCTTGTTGCGACGCAAAGACCTTCACTCGTAAATAAGAATGTCCTGTCCCAGTGCGGGAACCAGTTAATCGGGAAATTAACAACCGAAAACGATTTAAAAGCGGTGGATTTATTTTTTGTTGACAGGAAAGAACTGGAACTATTGCCTAAATTGAACACGGGCGAATTTTTTGTGATGGGGAATGTGGTGAAAGAAAAAACCAGGATGCAGACCGTCCAGAGAATAACACAGCACAAAGGTCTTACTCCGAAACTGATTCCAAAAGCAACAGGCAAGATTACCGAGCTAAAAACAAGCCTGGGTTTTGCGGGGATGCCGGAGGAGGCAGGGGAAAAAGCGGAGGTTGAAAAGGCTCATGAGGTGGCCTATGTGATTGGCGAGAGAAAATTAAAAGGAATTGAGGCGAAAATTCCAAAAGAGCAGATAGAAGCTATCGTCGATGGAAAAAGAAAGAAAAAATACTGGCTGTTCGGGAAAAAGGAGCATGTGAAATCTATCGAGCTTATCCATCATCCGCTTGCATGGGTTGAGGTTACCGCCCCGGAGGGATTTATCACCAAGAGTCTTGCGTCGCATTCATTTATAGTAGATTCTGTAAGCGGTGAATTTGTAGATATTAAAAACGGGTTAAAATACTCAACAGGTGTTTCCAAATTAATCGGTTTGAATGAGAATGAAATCAGGATTTTGTTGGAAATTTTCAGGAATAAAAAAATTACAATTGGCGATCTTGAACTTAAAACCAAACTATCCGAAACTACATTAAGAAATATTATCCACAATCTGCAGGATAGAAAGATTGTAACTTTTTCAAAAGAAGGGAATTTAAAATTATATTCTTTTCTTATTAACTTTGAAATCCCGGATTTAAAACTGTCTTTAAGCCGCCCTGAAATACAGCAGATTTCCGGAAGAACAGATAAACAGGTGCTTACAGAGGATGTTTTGCGAAAAATAATAAAAGGTCTGGAAGATGAAGCCGATATAACAAAATTTGAGGTTTTTTATTTCCCGATATGGTTTGTAAATCTGGAAAACAGAAGCCTGAAAATAGATGGGGTGTCAGGGAAAGAAATTTGATTTTTTCTCAGCTAATATTATACATACAATTTAATAATTACTCCCCGAAACCTATTTATATCATACGACTTCGTACATCCATTGGAGTATCTATGGAAACTCCACAGGAGGAATTATGGAAAAAAATGCTGGAACGGTTGACCGTATTGTAAGGGTTGTTATCGGAATAGGCCTGCTGTATGCAGTTGCGACCGGTATGGTTTTGGGAATAGTAATGTACGTGGCAGGGATTCTCGGCATAATGATGATGGTTACCGCTGCGCTCGCCTACTGCCCGCTATATCCGGCAATGAAGATGAACACTGCATCAAAGCCGAAATAAATAGCATAATTTCGTTTTTTTCTTTTTTACTTCTTCCTTTCAGTTAGCTTCCCTGTTGGTGCGCCTTATGTGCTATTCATGTCCTAACGATGACGATTTTGCCATCACACTACCCCGAACGCCTCTAATGCTACCAGCAGCAAAAATATTATTAACGCTATTTTTACACATTGCATGCTAACGTAATATGAGAGTTTTGGCTTAGCCTTCCCTTTCATTATTGCATCTACTTTGTCTTCCATCGATATACCCATGCAGTTGTTTATCGTATGATTAAATAAAGTTTATGCTACCCCACTTTGGGGGCACTTACCAAAGCTCTCTTAAAACCGTTGGTAACTTTTTTTTATCACCCTTAAGTCAAATAAGCCACTGAAGAAATATTATCCTTTATTCCTTTCTGCAATCTTGTCAAAGCAACCGCAAGAAGTGTTATACCCCAAGTTTGACAGTTAAATAAAATAAGTGTCCTCAGCATGTTTGTGTTGATTTTCGATGAAACAAACTAAACTAAGGACAGATGAAATTATACCGAATGATAATATATGCTTTCCTATCGGCACGA
>CABMII010000047.1 GCA_902386255.1 uncultured archaeon | reverse complement strand
TGCCTTTTTACTTGATAAATGACTTGGTTTTATGTGGAAGCGATTTATGGCGGTTGATTTGTTACCAGATTGTTTTGGTTCTCGTCGTGAAAAATTACAGAATCACTGAATTTTTGGATTGTGCCATACTAAAGTATCTTATTATATTAAAGTGATTTCTATGGGTAAAGTTGTAAAGCTCCGAAGGTCAGGCAAAAGCCTGATAATTACCATGCCTAAGTCAATAGCCGAAATGTTCAACCTCAAAGAAGGATCCCAGGTAGAAATAGAGCCCTTTACCTCTAATTCCATGCAGCTTAAAGTAAAGTGACCGTTACCTATCCTCCAAATGATAGAGACACATTGATAGGTAACCAATGCGCCAATTATTTCGATAGGTTATTACACCCTTGCGTCTTCATTCTGCCAACATACTTTATGTGAACCCAACTTATGTTCTGAATATCGGACAGTGATTGATGCTACAGTTTTTTTGTAAATTTTGCTTGCACTCTGTTACAAGACGCAGTGGTAAAAGTATCGGTAATTCTCATAACTTGTTCAAATTTTGTTTCGATTATCGAAACATTTGTCAATATCACAATTAATCTCCGCACACTAATCCAGGCTTTTTACCTCAATATCCTTTGCCAGCAAGGGTGTGACATCGTGGGCAGCCCCGATGAAAAGCAGCCCGGTTTCATTGTTTTTAAGCGTGGCATTAATCGCTTTCGCGATAAAGGCATCGCGTTCCTGTATCAACTCATCCTTTACCTGTTCGTATTTTCCTGCCGCTTCTTCCTTTTCCTTTACGCCTGTTGCGGTCACTATAGCCTTGATGTGTTCGTATTCTTTCCGCAGGAGTTCCGGGCTTTCAGTCGCCTCGATTGTTGCGCCTTTCTCGATCAATTTCCTGACAATCCGGTAGTTCATGCTTCCCTTCTCCGCTGTTTCCCTTACAATCCTTAATCCCAGTTCGCCGCCGCAGGGGAGACCATCCTGGTATATTCTCGTCCTGCTGTAATCAAGGCCGATACCATCTATTTCCTTTTCCACCTCATTCCAGAAGTTTTCGATTCGTCTCTGGTTCTCAAGCCACTTTTCCTTTCCCATCTTGGCCATGCCCTCTTTTATCAGTCCCTCTCCCATGGAACCCATGTCGGCTGCGGTATGGACGATTTTTATTAAAAATAACTTTCTCATCCAGCTAACACCATTTCATTGCCCGGGTATTTCATGCCTCTGCCTGTATGAGTCAATAGCTTTTACAAAATGTTTTTGCTTTATGATAAAATCCGGCTTTTCAAGATTTCCTTTATTATCGATATATTCTTCAATTGCCATCACGGCAGCCTCCCTGCATACGGATGCAACATCCGCGCCTGTGAACCCCGCCATGCGCTTTATCAATACCACCGGCTTTATATCTTTGCCAAGAGGTTTTTGCCTGGTATGGACTTTGAATATTTCCAGCAATTCCGATTCTCCCGGAAGCGGTACTTCCATCACCATATCAAACCTTCCGGGGCGCAGTAGGGCCGGGTCTATCATATCAAGGCGATTTGTGGCAGCAAGCACCGTAACTCCCCTTAAGTCCTCGATGCCGTCCATTTCTGTCAACAACTGGCTTACCACGCGCTCTGTCACCTGTGTATCTCCGCCTTTTCCCCGTCTTGGTGCTATGGCATCGATTTCATCGAAGAAAATGACGCATGGCGCCGCCTGCCTTGCCTTTTTAAATACCTCCCTGATTCCACTTTCCGATTCGCCCACCCATTTGGATAAAAGTTCAGGTCCTTTTACAGATATGAAATTGGCATTGCTCTCGCTTGCCACAGCCTTTGCTATCATTGTCTTGCCTGTGCCAGGCTGCCCGTATAGCAGGACTCCCGTGGGCGGCTTAATGCGGGCATGATTGAAAAGAGAGGCGTACTTGAGCGGCCATTCTATGGTCTTTTTGAGTTCATATTTGATATTTTCCAGTCCGCCTATATCATCCCACGACACGTTGGGCACCTCTACAAAAACCTCTCTCGTAGTTGAAGGCACAATCTCGGAGAGAGCCTGGATAAAATCGTCCATTGATACTTTTAAATCCAGGAGTATTTCCGGGGAAATCACACCGGATTCACGCTCAATTTCCGGCATTATTTTGCGTATGGCGTTCATTGCCGCTTCCCTGCAAAGAGCCGCAAGGTCAGCGCCCACGTATCCGTGGGTAACGTCCGCAAGGTGTGAAATATCCACATTCTCGTCAAGGGGCATTCCCCTGGTATGGATATTCAGGATTTCAAGCCTGCTGTTCCTGTCAGGAATACCTATGCTTATCTCACGGTCAAACCTGCCGGGTCTGCGAAGCGCAGGGTCAAGGGCGTTCGGGATATTGGTGGCTCCTATCACTATCACCTGCCCTCTTGATTTCAGGCCGTCCATCAAAGCAAGCAACTGCCCCACCACCCGCTTTTCAACATCACCGAGGATCTTCTCCCTCTTCGGGGCTATCACATCAATCTCATCAATGAAAAGGATGCTGGGGGCGTTACTGCTTGCCTGGGCAAAGACCTCGCGCAATTTTCCTTCGCTTTCCCCGTAGAACTTGTGCATGATTTCAGGACCGTTCACGTGCATGAAGAAAGCCGAGGTTTCGTTTGCCACAGCCCTTGCTATGAGGGTTTTCCCCGTACCTGGAGGACCCAGGAGCAATATTCCTTTTGGCGGGTCAATACCGAGGCGCTCGAACAATTCAGGATATTTCAGGGGAAGTTCTATCATTTCCCGTATTTTCTTAAGCTCTTTACCCAGCCCGCCCACATCTTCGTAGGAGATTTTCATCCCGGGTTTTGTGATATCTTCAGCTTTTCCGAGCTGAATGCTGGTCTTGGGATGTATAAGTACCGCGCCTTCAGGGCGGGTATCGACAATCGTATATTCCTGATAGCGAGTCCCGAAAAAGGATATACGCACGGCATCGCCTTTTACAACCGGCAGACCTTCAAGCAGCCTGCCCATATACCTGATGTCCCGCCGGCTTGACCTGCTTGATGAAATTGTGATGGATGCCGCGGCGGTTGCAGTTGTTTTTTTCACCTTTACCTTATCGCCAACGCCAACCTGGGCGTTTCCTCGTATTATTCCGTCTATCTGGATGACGCCCTTGCCGCGATCCGCTGAAAAAGTCGGCATCAGTTTGGCTACGGTAGTTCTTTTGCCTGTAACCTCAATGATATCTCCAACATCCGCATCCAGAAGTTTCATATCGGCTGGGTCGATGCGTGCCAGGCCCCTTCCCACGTCTTTTGAGAAAGCCTCAGCGACCTTCAGTGTAAAATCTTGCGGTGTTTTAATTGACATTATTATAGATGCTCCAATAGTGTATATGGGCCTGGCTAATATATTTGGCCTACAACGTGCAAACCGTCTTTTTCCACCAGTATCTGGTGTTTCTCCATGCTGTGATTAACAGCCCGCATTTTTCTTATCTGGATGTACCTTTTAACGCTTTCCTTATCCTCAACCGTTCCCAGTTCTATTATGCCGTCTGCAAGGAAATACTCAGGACGCTCTATGTAATCTGAAGAACCTAATGAATAATGCTGTTGTGCCGAGTGAGCTTCCATTATAAGGAATGAAGTAAGTTTTTTTTCCCGGAGCCTGGAGAAAAAGCGGAATACCTGCTTCCTCTGGTTACTTTTGTCTGAGATAGAATAAACTGCATTCAGCGAATCCAGGGCAAATATGTTTAAAGAATCATATTTTCCCATGTAGAAATCTATCATATCTTCCGTGACTTTGAAGATATCAAGCGCTTCATTATCCCATTCCAGCCTCACATCCCTGTAATCGAATATATGAAGTTTGTCCGTTTTATTTATTCCAAGGCTTGCCATGTTTCTCAAATGGCTTTCCTCATTTTCCTCCAATGTCGCATAAAGAGCATGATGATCGTTTTCAGCAATGTAGTTAGAGAGCATATTAAAGACAAGACCGGATTTTAACCCCCCCTCAACTCCGGTTACTAGTATAACCGAACCTTCCGGTATGCCGCTATCATCATTAAATAATTGGTTAATACCATTTATGGATTTCCTAAACATAAGTATCATCTTTCTTGATCGAATTCAAAATAGACCTCTCTACTTTAATAAATTCATCAACTTTTTTCTCAACGATCTGTCTTCCATACTGGGTGACAAAATACCTTTTTGTTTTCATGTCGTCTTTCGTGGACTCGACCTGGAGGATGCCCTCTTCTTTCATGGAATATAGAAGCGGGTAAACTGTTCCCTGGCTTATAAGAACGTTGTATTGTGCATAAATTTCCTTTATCAGATCATATCCGCACATCGATTTTTCAATAAGCTTTGAAAGTAATATGATATCCAGATGGTTTTTGACGATACGTTCTACCGGCATATCAATAATTAATTTTGAATTTTCTAATTCCTGACATTCTCGCGTGTCTTTCACACTATCCTTCCACCCTACTTCTAATTGAAACTCATGGTTTCAAATTAATACCCGTTTTCCCGTATACTAAAGTATATATTCACAGTATATAAAACTGACGTTGTTTAATGTTAGACGCTCAAACCTTTGATGAAAATTCTATGGGCTGCATGTTCCTTTCAATAAGTGCAAGCTCCTTTTCATCAAGTGCTGTCGGATTGAGCGGCAGGATAAGAATAGCGTTATGCAAAATAACCCATTCCCGCAAGTCATGTAAGAACTTCAAAACCGGGATAAAACCATTCGTGATATTCAGGTATTCAACGGCGTCCAGCAGTACAACCGGGTTTTTGCTTTTCCTGAAAAATTCGTTTATAATACCTGCCATTATCTCAAGATTCGCCGGATTGATGCTGCCTGCGCCGTGTCTGCTTATCCAGAAAATCGGCGTTGTTTGAAGGAGGTATCTCTGCCTTAGCCCAACAGGTGAATCCATTGTAAAGCACAGTCCCTGCGCTCTTGCATGTTCACAGCGTTTGCACGGGCAAACTAAAGTGCATTCTTCGCATCCTATACTTTCACATGGAAAAGCCTCCGGATATGCACATTCTTCACATATACCCTTTACAATAGATGAAAAAATCTTAAAACATGCTTCCCCTTTTGGTTCTTTTACCAGATAGCCATTTCCTCTTTTTAATCTTGCGCCATCAAAATTCGTTACAGGCTCGGTGACAGGAATTACCCTGGGGTTTCTCTTGAAGATGTTAAACGTTTCAATCACCTTTCGGAAGCGTGAAATAAAAAATGCTTCCTTTATTCAATTTACTCTCCACCCAAATTTTGCCCCCGTGCGCCTCCACGATTCCCTTGGCAATCGTCAACCCCAGTCCCATTCTTTCAGATTCCCTCGTCAGGGATTTGCCGCCCACCGTGTAAAACTTTTCAAATATTTTGTCATGTTCTTCCTCCGCTATCCCCATGCCATTATCGGAAATCGAAACAAGCAAATGCCCGTTTTCATCTTTTAGCTCTATATTTATCTTCCCTTTATTCGGGGTATATTTTATGGCATTGGTTAAGAGATTGCCAAACACCTGCTTTATCCGCTGCCTGTCCCCCTTTATCCTGGGCAGCTCTTTACTGATGTTTAATGACAGGGTATGTTCTTTCAGGTCTGCAAGCCTGCTCACCTCATCCACGGCGCTTTTTGCAATCTCATCCAGTTTCAGCGATTGCCTCTGGATCTTGAATTTCCTCGATTCCAGTCTCAAGGTGTCAAGCATGTCTTCCACCAACCTTATCATATGGTCTGTCTGGGTGCGTATAATTTCAAGTTTCTCGCACTGATTCCCGCTCAGTTCGCCCAGCATGCCGTCCTCAAACATCTCAAGGTAGCTGTTAATCACAGTCAGGGGAGTTCTAAGCTCGTGCGAGGCTGTCGAGATAAAATCAGATTTTGCCTCATCCTCTTCTTTCAGTTCAGCATACGTATTCTCAAGCTTCACATAAGAATCACGAAGCTCTTCTTCAAGGCGGGTAAGTTCCGTAATGTCCTCCATCAAAAGCACCACTTTTCTTATACTCTTATCAGCTTCTCTCAAGGGATGTATTTTATAAAAAAAGAATAATCCTCCCGGGTATCTCAACTGCTCGCCGTTGAAAGGAATACTGGTTTCAAATACCTGCCTTATTTTTTCATCAATCCTGGTTTTTTCAATCAGCATTTGCGAAAAAACCCTATCAAGCCGCTCTCCCACCACTTCCTTTTCCTTTTTGCCTGACTTTACATAGTAGTTTCTATTCGCATACAGTATCTTCAATCCACTGTCCAGAATAATAATAGTACTGGGTATGGATTCGATAATATCTTCCTGATATGCCCTGACAGATTCAATTCCTTTCATCTTTACCAAGCGATTCAATAAGATTCAACAATTCTTTTGTCTTAAAAGGTTTCATAATAAAACCCCTTGCTCCGGCCTCGATACACTCTTTTTCAAGCCCGCGCTTTCCCATTGCCGTTACCACGATTATCTTTGCCTTCGGGTCATGCCCGATAATGCTTCTTGTGGCGCTCACGCCGTCCATCTTTGGCATCAATATATCCATAAGCACAATATCGGGATTCACTTCACTGTACTTTTTCAAGGCATCCTCTCCATTTACCGCCTCATGCACTTCATGACCGTGCGCCCCCAGCGAGTCACTGAGTGCTTTCAGCACGTAGGGAGCGTCATCAACAATAAGAAGCTTCATACACCTTACACCTCACTAATTAGTAGGATAACATTACTTTTGATATATCTTGTCAAGTTTCAATTTTCGAAACAAATTCCGAAACAAGTTACGAAACAAAATTTGAAAGTTGAAATGTTATTTAAACCCTGAAACCTATGTATTGATTACCGTGGGGCAATAAAAAATAAATATCTGCTTAAGTGTTTCAAGGTATCATGCTCAACAATCAGCCACGCGGGTTGGGAGAGTGGGACGGGCAGGCGGGAGCGACATACCTGTCTACCCCTCATCCTGCCTATTTGAGGTGAAATACATGGGAAGATTAAGTGTAAGACCAAGGGCACGAAAAAGAAAACCGGTACTTTTCGATATCGGTACAGGTATCGGAAGTGCAGGCAAGGCACTCAAAGGGCTGGACAGTTTCATAGAGCTTTTATCCGATATGGAGAAAAAGGGGGAAACTAAAGCGGAGCGGACAGGCGAGATAAATCTTCCTGGCGGGAAAGCCATGTATGGTTTCTCGGTGAAAATCGGAGGGGCGGGAATTCCCCATGTTGAACACTTTGGGAATATCGTACGTGAGACAGACAAAGGACCTGTGGTGGAAGAAGTAAGGGAGCCCATTGTGGATCTCCATGAAGAAAAAAACAGGCTTGAGGTAATAGCCGAACTTCCGGGCGTCAATGAGAAGGATATCTCATACGAGATAAAAGACGGCGTGCTTATTCTCAAGGCCGAAAGCGATGGCAGGAAATACAGCAAGGAAGTAGTACTGCCCTCAAAAGTTTCTGTTCTCAAGACATCCTATAAAAATGGGATATACAGGCTGATCCTGAAAAAGGAAAAGGATGGGAAATGAGAAAATATTGTGTTCCTCAATACTATAGGGGGAAATTAATAAAATAAAGAGGTGAAATATATGGTAGAACAAACACCGGATTCATCCAGTCTGGCAGAAGTGTTAGACAGGATCCTGGATAAAGGCGTAGTAGTAGATGCATGGGCAAGAGTGTCCCTTGTCGGGATAGAAATACTGACAATTGAGGCACGAGTGGTCGTGGCTTCTGTGGATACGTTCCTGCACTATGCAGAAGAGATAACAAAGATCGAACAGGCTGCTATCAAAGCAGCGCCCCCTGCTTAAACAGGGACAAGATACTGAGGTGAAATATTATGGTAGAACAAACACCGGATTCATCCAGCCTGGCAGAAGTGTTAGACAGGATTCTGGATAAAGGCGTAGTAGTTGACGCATGGGCAAGAGTATCTCTTGTAGGAATTGAAATCTTGACAATTGAGGCGAGGGTTGTGGTTGCTTCAGTGGATACGTTCCTGCACTATGCAGAAGAGATAACAAAGATCGAACAGGCTGCTATCAAAGCGGCGCCCGGAGTCCCTGCTTAAGCAGGACTCCAGTTTTTACTGGAGGATAAGTTATGGCTGAAACAGCAGAACAGTTTGCAGCAAAGCATACCCGCAGGGAAATAGAAGAAATGGCGGAAAAGCTTGGAATAAGCACTGTCGGCATCTCCAAATTAAAGATGGCGCAAGCTGTGACCGAAGCCAGGAAGAAAGCTCCTGCGGTCGCAAAATCCAGAGCTAAAGAAGCAAAGGCGCAAGCGAAACCTGTGCGAGCGATCGGGAAGCACGGAGTATTCGCAATGCAGGCAGATATGGCCAGGAAAGCCGCAGATATGGAAAGTTTTGCATCGGAACTGCTGACAAGTGCTATGGATATGCAAAAAGCAGGTATCATGGAGATGCAAAAGGGCATTAATGCGCAGATAAAGGAGAATGAGAAGGGCGCAGCGAAAATGGAAAGCGGTGTCAAAGAGCTTCATCAGGGGATAGCCCAAATGCAGGATGACATCAAAAAGAAGGGCATGGAGATACAGAGAGGCGTCCAGGAGATGCACAGGGGTGTTGCCGAGATTCGGAAGGGCATCCAGGAAATGGGGAACAGCTTTGTGGAATTCCAGAATAACATTATGATGGATTACATAAAAGATTTCTACTATGGTTAGCTCTCCATAGTAACTTTTTTTATTAGCTTATATCGAATTTCGTTACGAAAAGGAGAATAATATGAATTATACTGAAACTCATCCAAGAAAGGTACGTGGCGGGTCGGTTCACAAGACGATTGGCGAAAAGATCAAGGAAAGACCAATAAAACCAAAAGTAAACCAAAAAAACAGAGAAAAAAAGATCTCAAGTACAGAACCGATACGCGAATCGGAGCGCCGTGCAGTCGAAGAGAATTTTCTGGCGCCGGATGTGAGCAACTTTGTTGAGGCGAATGATGTTAATGACACTAAGAACAGGATTAAGTTATGGCTCAATACAGGTTACCCGGTTCACCTTATCGGACCCACAGGCTGCGGAAAGACAAGCCTTGCAATGCATGTAGCAAAAGAACTGGGAAGACCCGTGGTATGGATCAATGGCGATGAATCCATAACCACTACTGACCTGATTGGCGGTTATTCGCAGATAGAGCAGGAAAGCCTTAGGGATCAATACGTTCATAATGTTTTCAAGAGCAAGGACATATTAAAGGCAGACTGGGTTGATAACCCGCTTGCCCTTGCATGTAAATACGGCTACACGCTTGTATATAACGAATTTTCCAGGACTAAACCTGCTGCTAATAATATCCTGCTTTCGGTTTTTGAGGAAAAGATACTTGAGCTTCCCACAAAATTCGGGGAAGACAGGTACATCAAAGTCCATCCCGATTTCAAAGCGATCCTGACCAGCAATTCCGTAGAATATGCCGGAGTCCACAGACCCCAGGATGCGTTGCTTGACCGTCTCGTGAGCATATACATGGACTATTACAGTTTCGATACCGAGGTAAACATTGTCAATGCGCATACGGGTTTGCCAAAAGAAGATGCCTGGAAGATAGTGAGTGTGGTCAGGTCGTTAAGGGAAAAACTTCCCGATGCACAGAAACCGGGGACAAGGGCATGCATAATGATTGGGCAGGGACTGAAGGGTTTGAACGGTCAGGGCAAGATGAATTTCGAGCAGCTCTGCATCGACGTAATTGCTACAAAAACACGGTCCCCCATGGACCTGATGGAGAAACAGGCATTCGTGAAAGAGGCTATTGAAACGTTGGCTTAACCACAATTAAAGCGATACCAGGGAGGCATTTAGGATGGAGAAAAAGCCCGGCGTTAAAGATACCGGCAGGAAAAAGCCAGATTTAAAAGAGACAAGCAGGAAAAAACCTGATATAAAAGACATCAGCAAAACCGCTCTCACCCTCACAGAAAGCATTGTGAATAAAAAAGCAGAAGGGATCACAAGCATGAGCGCAGAAGACAATGGCTGGAAGGTGAATGTCGAAGTGCTTGAAAGGAAAGCCGTGCCGGACACACAGGATCTCCTCAGCACGTATGAACTCAAATTAAACGGCGACGGAGAAATCACCGGTTATAAGAGAACTACGATGCGGCGAAGGTGTGACAGGGTAGCGGAAGAACAGGAGTGATGATGCAAATGAAACCTGTTGAATTAGAATGCCCAATGTGCGGGAATCAGTGTCATGGAAAAATACTTCACGGGTTTCCTGAATACGTCACAATAAAATGCGGCAGGGACGGCTTCCAGGCAAGGAAATTAAGAAAATAATGGAATGAAGGCTTTAAAGTAAAATGCCTAAAGGGAGATGGTACATTGAACGAAAATCCGGCAAGCGGCATGGATGCAATTTTAGCAGGGTCGCTTGTTCAAAGCAGGCATGTATTATTCCTGTACACATCTCTTGTGAACAAGTATGCCATCCAGGCGTCCTTCCTTGCCTCCTCGCGCAAGAACGAGCAGTTGCTGTATATCACAGAAAAGGAACCCTCCATGGTCATGAATCAGTTTGAAATGGGACATGAACTGCTGGTAATCCATCCTGAAAATATAGGCAGTTTAAGAACCACAGACAACCTCAGGATAATCATAGATGGGATTGAGTCTCATGAAAAATTAAATTACCTTACTGCAAATCAAAATAATATTGCGATGTGTATGTATGACCTTTCCAGGCTTGCGGGTGATAAGGTCAGGGAGCTTGCGACGTGCCACGACAGGCTTATTCTCAACACCCCGGACATGACAGTTTTATCCTCGGGGATTTTCGAAAAATTCAACGCTGCAGACGAGACGATTGAAAGGCTTGTCAAAGAGTACCTGGACATAGTGGTTCTTTCACTGGTAGCCGGCAAACCCATGTGCGGCACGGATATAATGGATATTGTTCACAGGAATTTCAATGTGCTCCTGAGCCCGGGAACAATCTATCCCCTGCTTCACAGGTTAAAGAAAGAGGGACTGCTGGAATGCGATTGCAATATAAAAAAGAAAGTGTATAAGCCGGCAAAGGGCAGCGAAATGCATATCCGCGATATACTTGACGGACATCTTTTAGCTAACGAATTATTGAACGGCTTTGTGAAATCAAATACCTCTGAGGTGAACAGATAATGAGTGACGGAATATACGTTTATTGCATAATCAGGTCAAATGGGGAGAAAAAAAGCTTCGGGAATGTGGGCTTTGGCGGAAATGAAGTTTACACTATTGATTACAGGGACTTTTCACCTGTTGTCAGCATTGCGCCCATCAAGAAATATGAGGTAAATGAAGAAGAAGTTGAACTTCATAAAAATATCGTACTGTCGGTTATGAACGGGCACAGCGTGATACCTGTGGCTTACGGCATGGTGTTCAAGAACAGGAAATTGATCACAGTGGCAATGAGTGCAGGTTATAAAGCTATCAAAAAAGCCATGGATGCTATTGACAATAAAATAGAGCTGGGAGTAAAAGTCATAACGCCAAAAGATGCCGCGCTGGATGGGAAAAAAGAGGAGTGCAGGTCGGATTTCCTGGAAAAACTCAAAAGTATAGCCTCGGACTCAAAAGAGCTAAAACTGTTCAGTGAGCGCCTGGTTTTGAATGCATCATTCCTTGTTGCAAAAGATAAGATAAGCGAGTTTTCTGGTGTTGTGGAAAATCTCAGTAATAAATACGATTATATGAAAACCCAGTACAGCGGACCATGGCCACCCTATAATTTCGTGGACATTCATGTGCTTTCAAAGAAGAAAGGGGGCTTTAGATAATGTTCCTCCTGGATGATCTGGTGCTTCGCGGCGTTGGTATCTCGATACCGGGTCTTGATTTGCTATGGACTATCGAGCAGGTAAGGGGTTTTGCATACAGGGAATTTTACAATCCTGAAAAGATAAAGAGCAGGATAAAGGAAAACAGGCTTCTGTTCGAGTTCGGGGATATAAACAGGGATGAATACGAGAAAACAAACAATGAGCTTTTGCACAAGCTCAAAATGGCTGAACTGGGACAGGAGATGAACCTCGGCGCCAGGATGGATATACTCGGGGTGAGGTGACCAGATGAAAAACAAAAAAGGGAAACTGGAAGAAGCGCTCGTGAAACAGGAATTTCACGGGGGTATCCGGGAATTCCTGGAACTTCTTGAAGATACGGAGAAAAAGAACGAGACGATGAAAAAAGTGTCGGGGGTGCTTGAAGGACCATACGGTTCAAAAGCTGAATATGACTGTACCATAAGATTGGGGCTTGATGCAGGTGACTTACCTCTAAGAAGGGGTTTTATTCCGCGTCCAAGACCCGCAATTTTATCAAGAAAATCTAAGCGGTGATACAATGATAGATGTTAAAGAGAAAATCAGAGAAAACCAGAGAAAGCAAAGAACAGTTGTGGATGCATTTCATAAGAAGATCCAGGAGGAGGCTGTTCCATATCTGAGAGCAAAGAAAATCACTCACAGCAGGCGTGTTGACAAATTGCAGGATGAGATACATGAAAAATGGACCCGGAAGAAGGAAAGCGCCCGGGAGCAGTTGAAAGCGGCGAAGGAAAAGCACAGGACGAATGTGGACGTTCTTGGAGAAACAATAAAAACACAGCAGAGAAAACAGCGAGCAAATGCGCAGGCACAGATAGATAAAGCCAGGTCTGTTTTTGAAACTATTGTCAAGAAAAACAGGGATATCATACAAAACAGGAAAATGACGCGAAGGATGAAGGAAAAAAGAAAGGGAAAACTTCTTTTCGCATGCCCCACCATGCCTACACAGGACTTTTCAGATCATTTATCCTATTCACCGTCGCACTCTACTGTGCCAGACCCGGAAAATGCCGGAACCCTGACCCATTGTTTCAAGGGTAAAACCGTGCCTGACCCGAAATTTTCCGATTCATTGGCATATTCCCCGAAACACCCTGAAGCCTCAAAACCTGAATTTGCAGAAGCTACAATGTTATCATGTAAACTTTCATTGATGCCAAAACCGATATTGGAAGATTCACAACAGACAGGACAAAAGGAATCAATAAAAACTGGAAGAAAATCCGGGAGTAAGGAACCATGAAAGGATTGATGCCGGAAGGTAATAGAGGTCTTCCAGATGCGATAGAGAGGATACTGGACAAGGGATTGGTGATAAATGCGGATATCGCAGTTTCGGTTGCGGGCAATGAGCTTCTTGGCATCAAGATAAGGGCCACGCTTGCCTCCTTTGAAACCGCGGCGCGATATGGCATGGAGTTCCCTGCCGGAACAAATCTCAAAGCGCCGGGGTGGAGCGAGGCGGTGAAGATAAAGGCAAGTTGCCCCGAATGCGGGAATAAAATAGAGGAACGGAGGCTTCTGGAAGAAGGCTGCCATATATGCGGCTGGGTAAGCCCAGTAGAGCGGCAGAAAGCCCTGACGCACATGGTATGAAATTTGGTGATATAATTGGAGGATTACGCATCATGGACAACGGAACCACAGATGAACGCAGATTTGTCGCAATAACTCACCTCAAAGGATGCGAAGAAAAAAATAAATCTTTGTGCCTTGTTATGAAAAAATCCACTCGACAAAGAACACGGATGACACGGATTGGACGGATTCCCACGGATAAGTTAATCCGTGTACATCCGCGTCATCTGTGCAATCCGTGTTCCATTGCGTTTTCACCGCTACCGGTGCTATTTTTCCTAAGTAACACAACAGGCGACAGTATGATGAGCGCAGAACCCGCCGGAGCGCACCCCCGCAGATGGAAGCCCTACCCTCGTATACGAATTGGGTGTAGGGTAGTTGGGGAAGCTTCCAGCGGAGGGGCGTAAAGTAATGGTGATTTTTCACAGGATTAACAGGATTGGCAGGATGCGTTTTATCTTGTAATTCTGTTCATCCTGTTATCCTGTCAAGAATCAATAAACTGCCAGGATTCGGCATGATGAACGCAGATTTGTTAAGCAGGTAAGGTGAATATTATGGGAAGTGAGAGACGCAAGAAAGGAGCAGGGAAGACAGAAGAAGACCGTGAGGAGAAAATAAGAAAGCTTGAGAAAAGGATTGATGAGCTTGAAAAGAAAAAAGAGGAGGAGACAGGTATCGTGGGGGATGTGGTAAGCCAGTTCATCCCGGGTCTTGGGAGCATTGTAAAGACGCTTGAAAAATCCTCACCCGAGTTCAGGAAAAGAATAGCAGAGACGGATGCTGAGATAAAGCACAGGTTAGAAACAGGCTGGAACGGCAAACCCGAAGTGAAGTATGGCGTATCTATAAAGCCTCTTGTACCTGAAAGTGAAGAGGGGATGCCGGAAGAAGTAAAAGTGCCTGAAAAAGAGCCTATTGTTGATGTTTTTGAGGAAAATGATTACATCACGGTAATAGCTGAACTGCCCGGCGCGGAGGAAAAGGACATAAAAACGGAACTGAAGGAAAATGTCCTCAGGATTTCGGCAGGCGGATACACGAAAAGTATTGCGCTTCCTAAAACTGCGAAATCGATTGTCGGGAGAACATATAAAAACGGCATACTGCAACTGAAAATCGGGAAGGGAAAACATGCCGGTCAATATCGATGAGGGCAATCTCAAACAGGGGCTCATGGGGCTCGTTGTGGCGCTTGTGGAGATTATACAGGAGGTTCTTGAGCGGCAGGCGATACGGAGAATGGAAGGCGGGAGGCTTAGCGAGCAGGAAATCGAGAGACTCGGCGCCGCGCTGTCAGACCTGAAAGAAGCGCTTGCGAACATAAAGAAAGACAATGACCTTGAAGATGCTGTGAATTCTGTCAGGGAAGGTCTTGACAATGTGGCAGACGAAGTCATAGGCAAAATCCAGAGCCCTGAA
The DNA here is from genome assembly GCA_902386255.1 of uncultured archaeon. Lineage (GTDB taxonomy): Archaea > Halobacteriota > Methanosarcinia > Methanosarcinales > Methanoperedenaceae > Methanoperedens. Next base: position 16,699 of record CABMII010000047.1, on the reverse strand, counting down.
AGCTGGAATACGAAGGTCGTGGAGGCGTGAGCGAAGAAAATATCGGAGAGGGTAGATACCTGTACTGCATAATCAATAGCGGCGCGACGCAAAGTCCTGGCGATACGGGGATAGAGGATAATCCGGTCTATACTATTCTTTATAATGATATTGCGGCAGTGGTGCACTCCTGCATCGCAAAACCTTATACAACACAGGATAACGCAAAAGCAGCCGAGTGGATATTATCGCATAATTATGTGATAGATTGTGCAGCCAAAAAATTCGGAACAGTCCTGCCGTTCTCTTTCGATACCATTGTCAGGGGCAGTGATGAGGTCGTATCCTGCTGGCTAAAAAAGAGTTACATGACATTAAAAGAAGAGCTTGAAAGGCTGAAAAATAAAGCCGAGTATTCCATTCAGATTTTCTGCGACCATGAATATCTAGCGAAGCTCGCAGGCGGCGACCACGAGTTTGGGGAAATGAAAGAGATGGTGGATAAAATGCCAAAGGGCGCAGCTTACCTGTTCAGGCGAAGGTTTGAATTGAAAATGAAGGATGCGCTCTCAACAGAGGCTTCACGGCTCTCGCAGGAGTTCAGCTCAAATATACGGGAGCATGTCGAAGAAATGAGGACTGATGAAAAGATATCGCATGTGCCTGAAAAATATGCCGGGAAAAAGCTAATCGCGGCGTTTTCCTGCCTCGTCTGTGAAGATAAGGCCGGGCGGCTCGGCGAGGCACTGGATAAAATTAACAAACGTGAGGGTTTTGCTGTGCGTTTCACTGGTCCCTGGGCGCCGTACAGTTTCGTTCGGCGGTTTGATGAACCCGGTAATGCGGTCCAGAAAAGAGAAGGCATCGAATATGGATCCTGAAAAGGAAAACAATATTGTCGATTTGCTTGACAGGTGCCTTAATAAAGGTATCATCCTGAATGCGGATGTGATAATCTCTGTCGCAGGCGTGCCTTTAATTGGAATAAGCCTGAAAGCTGCGATAGCAGGCATAGAAACGATGCTTGATTACGGCATGATGGAGGCATGGGACACAGGCACGAGGGAGTGGTATGCCGCTGAATTGACAAAGAAAGCTGCTGTGCTTGTTGATGGTGAGGAAATCCTGCTCAGGACATTTGGTTCTATCCGGGAAAGTCGGGGGATTATCCAGAACTGGAGACCGGGGTACTGGTACATTACAAATAAGAGGCTCTTCCTGTGGAACGGGGAGATGCTTTTTGAGACTCCTTTATATGGAGTAAAGGCTCTCACGGTTGAGACAGAAACTTATTTCGATAAGGAGCATAATATACTTATATTGCATATCAATGGGGGTTCAATCCGTATTCGCGTATCAGATGTTATTGAATTCAGGGAGGCAATTGAGAAAGTTTCTTTGAAGAAGCTTGAAATGGAAATTCCGGCTTTTTGAAATTACAGCGTCTTTGTGGGGAAGAAAATATGGTGAGGGAAGGAGAAAAAGAGGCGCTCATAGATGAACTGGTAGAATTGCGCCAGCGAGTGGGTGAACTGGAAAAAGCAGAAACCGAGCGCATGCGAGCTGAGGAGGCATTACGAGAGTCGGAGCAAAAATACAGGGCTTTGATGGATGATGCAGGCGACGCAATAATACTGATTGACTTACGTGGAAATCTGCTTGAGATAAACAGGAAAACTGAGTCACTTCTGGGCCGGATGAACGAAGAAGCTTTCAATGAGCACATCTCCCGGTATATTCCAAAAAATGAACGTGAACGAACTATTGCAGCTTTTGAAGATTTAATCCGGAGGGGGTCGGGGGTTTTAAACGATGCATCCCTCCTCAAAAAAGACGGAACGACCATTCCAGTGGATATGACTGGCAGTATTATTCAATATGCTGGCAAGAAAGTTGCACAGGTAATTTTCAGGGATATCTCCGAGCGCAAGAAAGCGGAGGAAGCACTCCGGGAAAGCGAGGAACGCTACCGCCGCCTTGTGGAGTTGTCTCCAGATGGAATTATGGTTCACAATGGAAGTACTCTTGAATTTGCAAATATGGCAGCCGCAAAAATCCTTGGTGCGACAAGCCCGGAAGAACTCATTGGAAAACCTGTACTTAATATAATTCACCCGAACTACATGGAAATCGTAAAGGAGCGCGTTCGAATGGAAGAAGAAGGAAAAGAAGCGCCTTTGATTGAAGAAAAGTTCCTCAGGCTCGACGGCACACCTGTAGATGTAGAGGTAATGGCGTTCCCTTCCAGTCATGGCGGAAAGATGGAGGTGCATTCTGTTGTCCGGGATATCACCAAGCGCAAGCGTGCTGAGGAAATGCAGAGAAAACTCTCAAGCGCAGTCGAACATACCGCTGATATTGTGATTATTGCCAAGAAAGATGGGACCATCGAGTATGTCAATCCTGCATTTGAGAAAATTACCGGTTATACCCAGGAAGAAGCAGTCGGGAAAACGCCCAGGATACTCAAATCGGGCAAACAGGACAATAAATTTTATGAACATCTCTGGGGAACTATTCTCTCAGGTGAGGTTTTTTATGGCGTTCTCATTAACAAAAAAAATAACGGCGAGTTGTACTATGCAGAAAAGACGATAACGCCGGTAAAAGACGAGCATGGAACTATCACACATTTTGTTTCAACTGATAAGGAGATCACCGAACGCAAGAAAGCTGAAGAGATGCACCTTGAAAACCTGCGCCTTGAGGCTGCTGATAAAGCCAAAAGCGAGTTTTTAGCCAACATGAGCCATGAACTTCGCACACCTCTGAATGCGTCCATCGGGTTTTCTGAACTTCTTAAACATGGCCTGGCTGGAGAATTAAGCGAAAAACAGGAACATTTTGTGGATAATATTCTTAAAAGCGATCAATTCCTGCTTACCCTCATCAATGATATTCTCGACTTAAGCAAGATAGAAGCCGGGAAAATAGAACTGGCGCCTGAGAAGATATCAGTCCACGTAACCATAAAAGAGGCGCTCTCTCTCATAAAAGAAAAAGCGTCTATGCATAATTTGCTCCTGAAAACGGAATTCGACCCTGCACTTGAGTTTATAGAAGCAGACAAGCAGAGATTCAAGCAGATTCTATTCAATTTACTCGGCAATGCAGTAAAGTTCAGCAAAGAGGATGGGGGGACTATAACCATGACCGCAAAAAAAGAAGGCGATATGGCGAAGATTTCCGTTTCTGATACTGGCATAGGGATAAAAGAAGAAAATATTGGCAGGCTTTTCCATAAGTTCGAGCAGCTTGATTCAGGAATAAGCAAAAAATACGGCGGCACCGGGCTTGGGCTTGCGATTACAAAGCAGCTTGTAGAGTTGCACGGAGGCAAAATCTGGGCTGAGAGCAAGTTCGGGGAAGGAAGCACATTTACATTTTTACTTCCACTTGCTGCAAGAAAACAAATGTAAAAAATAAAACTCCAAAATCGTTTACCTATCCAAACCTCATTAAACCGTACAGAACAAATATTTCTGAAAACAACGAAAGAGAAAACACCTTATGAAGAGTTTGATAGTAAACTATCTAAGTCCGATTGGCGGAATTGCTATTGAAGATATCACAGAACGCAGACGAGTGGAAATTGAGTTGGAGGAGGCTGCAGAACGAGTACCACAGAATGAGGTAATAAGAGAAGCGCCGTTACAACTTGATTCGGACAGCGAGAATCATGTTGATGAGTTGAAAAAGCAGGCATATTTTGCCTAAAGATTTAAATCGTATCAAAGCAATTCATAATGCTACATGGCAAAAACGAATGACAAGTACCTCTATTCTGAAACAGCAGCCGTGCATGACCTTTACACCCGCAGGATAACACAATTATCCCCTTCTGTAAAACTCGTTTTCAAAGTGCTAGAATACAAAGGGCTCATGACGCAAAAAGAACTCGTTGCCGAAAGTTACCTTCCCCCGCGGACGGTACGGTATGCACTCTCGATGTTAAAAAAAGAGGGCATACTTGAAGAGCGGCTCTATTATAAGGATGCGCGCCAGTGCCTCTATGGCGTGAAAAGCCCACAGCAGGATGAGCTATTATCTAATTTCGCATGCGGAATAGTATAGTTTATATTTATTAAGATTAACTCTGGGCATATGGACAGAAACAGTTTCAGGGAGATAGTTCATCTTGTGGCTTCTTTACTTGTGCTGACTATAGCATTTTCATATCCCTCTACCGGCATGGAAGCGCTTGCGATAGCCGCCGTTGGAGTGGGTTCAGGTTTCCTTCTGCATGAACTTGCCCATAAATTCACAGCCCAGAGGTACGGCTATGTGGCAGATTACGAGGCAAGTCCAATGGGGCTTCTCCTGGCAATCGGTCTTTCAGTTCTCACAAAAGGAAGTTTTGTATTTGCAGCACCGGGCGCTGTCATGATTCGCGGCAAATGGATTCACACCGCATACGAAGGCGAGCCGGAAAAGGAATTTGCATACATATCTATTTCCGGGGCGGTCGTCAATCTGGCGCTTGCGGTGTTATTTTATACAGCTTCGTTCTTCACAGCCCAATCAGGTTTAGCGTACGCTGTTCTGAGTAAAAGTGCCTTTATCAATGTTTTTCTTGCAGGATTCAACATGATACCTTTCGGACCTCTTGACGGTGCTAAAGTATGGCGGTATAACCCTCTATTATGGGGACTCGTAGGGATTCCTGCGATAATCCTGTTTTTTATTATATAATATCCGCTTACTCCATTTTCTTGAATTTATCCTTGGACGCGCCGCACCAGGGACAAACCCACCCGTCCGGTATATCTTCAAAAGCCGTGCCGGGTGCGATGCCGCCGTCAGGATCTCCAACTGCAGGGTCATATACATAGTCGCAAAGAGTACATTTCCACTTTTCCATACTATAATCATGTTTTTTACAAAACTTAACCATATCGCTTAAAAAAAGCCGAACAAAACCAATATGCTTTTAAATAAGAAAAGACGAATGACCTAAAACGCAGGAGGAAATTATGTTTGGCATTGAATTTGTACCGGCCGACCCGGTTCTGAAATTAGCTTACTATACAAAGCTTGCTGAGGAAAATGGATTTGACAATGTATGGATAACCGACCACTACAACAACCGTGACGTGTATACCACGCTCGCTGTACTGGCAATGAACACAAACAGGATTAAACTGGGAACAGGGGTAACGAATCCTTATACAAGGAATATTGCAATCACAGCCCAGAGCATCGGGGCAATTAACGAGATATCCGGCGGCCGCGCCGTACTGGGAATCGGTCCCGGTGACAAAGCCACATTTGATGCGATGGGAATTGAATGGGTTGAACCCATGACAACCATAAGCGAAAGCATAACTGCTCTACGGGGATTCTTTTCAGGGAAAAAGGTCTCGCAGGATGGAAAGAGGGTAAAAATCGGCGGCGCCAAACTCGCTTTTAAGCCGGGGAACATACCAATCTACATGGGAGCACAGGGCCCGAAGATGCTCGAACTTGCAGGTAAGATCGCAGACGGTGTGCTTATAAACGCCTCGCATCCAAAAGACTTTGAATTTGCGATTAAACAAATCGCGGTTGGAGCCAAAGCTGCCGGGAGAGATCCAAAGAGCGTTGATGTGGGCGCATACGCATGCTTCTCCATCCACAAGGACGCCGAGAAGGCAAAGGGCGCAGCGAAAGTTGTGGTTGCATTCATCGTTGCAGGCTCACCTGATACAGTCCTTCAGAGGCATGGAATCGATGTGGGAGCAAAGAAAACAATCGGCGACGCCATTGCCAAAGGGGATTTCCCGGGATTGAATGCCCTTGTCACTGATAAGATGATAGATTCATTCTCAATATGCGGGACGCCGGCGGACTGCAAGGCAAAAGTCGAGGCATTGAAGAAAATAGGTGTCACTCAGATTGTTGCAGGTTCCCCGATTGGTCCTGATAAGGAAACTGCTATAAAATTAATTGGCAAGGAAATCATCGGAGGAAAATAAAGTGGTTGCAAACTCGGACAGTGCTGCCGCAAGTGAGCCCCTCATGGCGAGGGGCATCCTTAAATCCGACCAGGATAAGGTGCTCTCAAGACTGGGAAGCATGTATGCTCCCAACGCGGGGCTCCCGAAAATCGCTGATGTCGGGGAATATAATTACTGCTGTTCATGCGGTACTTGCGAAGCCATCTGTCCGGTGAATGCGCCTGTGGTAAGAAGGGAACCCGTTGACATCTCGAAGGAAAAGAACAATTACAATAAAATGGAGTTAAAAACCGAGGCTCTTTTCCAGGGTGTCAATCCTTTCAATACTGAAGTTAGCCCCTGCGTACAATGTTATGCATGCGAACGGGTATGCCCCATACTTGATGGTTTCCCGGTTGATGAATTCAATAACGTAAAAGTGATGAAAGCAGGAAAAAGCAGAACGCTTCACGGCCAGGACGGCGCTGTTGTCTCACAGATATTGAAATCATTGCTTGAACAGGGTGAGATTGACTGCGCCCTGGGCGTGGTGAGAAACGATAAATGGGAAACAAAAGTAGTGATGTTTACGAGCCCTGAGGATGTGACAAAAGCGGCCGGGACAAAATATACCTACCAGCCCGTTGTAGCGAGCATGAGGGATATCCATCGTGCTTTTGCGGATACATATCAGCAGGGACTTAAAAAATACAAGAAAGTAGCGGTTGTAGGCGTGCCCTGCCAGGTGCACGGTTCCTCGCTTTTCCGCGAGAATTTTAACAGGATAGAATTGATAATCGGTCTTATCTGCATGGAAAGTTTCTCGGAACAGATAATGTTCGGCGAGATGATCCCCAAAATCATGGGCGTGGATATCAGGGATGCTGTGAAGATGAACTTCCATAAAGGCAATTTCATCGTCGAGACAACCAAAGAAACCAAAGAAGTCCCGATTAAAGATGTCGCTCCCCTTGCACGGAAGGGATGCCATTATTGCCAGGATTATACTTCATATTATGCCGATATTTCCGTGGGCTCGGTCGGCTCAGACGACGGATGGAGTACCGTGTTCGTCAGGACCGAGAGAGGTGAAAAATACCTGGACAAAATCGGTGAAATCGAGTGGACGGACAAGCCCATAAACCTGGAAATGGTAAAGAAACTGGCCGGGATGAAACATAAACACAATAAGTGGGACTGGCGCGCATTCATGAAAGAAATCTGGGGCCGCGATTCACCGGTAAGACCATGGGGTGCTGAAAAGATTTCTAAGATTCCACCGCCTCCCCCGGAACCTGTAGCAAAAGAGGAAAAGGGGGAAAAACCGAAACAAGCTGAAAAACCTCAGGCTGAGAAGCCTGCAAAACCGGCTGAATAATATGAGCCGCGGGCTATATCTTGGAAGATTCCAGCCATATCATTTAGGGCATCACCAGGTTTTAAAGCAGATTGCACAGGAAGTGGATGAAATCATTGTAGGTATCGGGAGCGCCCAGAAAAGCCATGAGATAGAAAATCCTTTCACGGCAGGCGAACGCGTGCTCATGGTATCAAGCGCCATGGAAGAATTCGATATAAAACATTATGTTATTCCAATTGAAGATATCCAGCGCAATTCGCTGTGGGTATCGCATGTGAAGTCCATGGTTCCGCCGTTTGAGATTGCATATACGAACAATCCCCTTGTTATAGAACTTTTGAGCGAAGCAGGGATCGAGGTCAAGCAATCACCTCTCTTTAAACGAAACAGCTACTCGGGGACAGAGATAAGGCGGAGGATGCTTGAGGGAGATAAATGGGAGCAGTTTATTCCTGGGAAAGTTGTGGAGATAATCAGGGAAATTGATGGTGTGAAAAGACTGAAAACTGTGGCGCAGTCGGACCAGTGCTAATGAAAGCCAGAATCGGAGTTATAAATATCCACAAAGAATATGCTGCCCCTTTCGGCATTATCCTCTATCCACACCTTACCGCCATGCAAATCAACAATACGTTTAACGATTGCAAGCCCTAGGCCGGTGCCTTTCACGCCCCCTTTATCCAGTTTCTGAAAACGGGTAAAAAGTCTTGCTTTTTCATCGTCTTTTAACCCCATGCCCCAATCTTTGACATATATCCTGTAATGATTATTGTCACCTGTAATGTTGACTTCGATTTTCCCACCTTCCGGTGAATACTTTATAGCGTTGCTTAGAAGGTTTGAAAAAACACTCTCAATCATCGGGTTCACCATTGCGTAGCTTTCGCCATTTGCTAAATATACCAGCGTCAGGTTCTTCTTTTCCAGATGGTGCTTGAAGTTGTTAGCAACTGCTTTAAAAACCTCATTTAAATCGAGGCTCTTTCGCTCCAATTTTTCAACGCTTTCTATTTTGGCATACATACTCGCACTTTCAATCATCTCTATTAGCTTATCCGTCGCATCCCTAATCCGGAGTAGTGCCCGCCGCATCCCTTCATCCTCGGTTTTGGTGAGTTGCCATTCGGCCGTGGTTTTTATAGTACCGGCTGGATTCAGCAGGTCATGGCGCAGTATATCTGTGAAAAGATCTTTAAGACGGTTAACATTTTTGAGTTCATCAAGACAGTTGTTCAAAGCAATCTCCGATTGTTTATATTCAGTGATGTGTAACATCAGTGGATGGAACAAAAAGAAGTAAAGGGTGGAACTGAGCAGGAATATCAGCAGGGCGGAAACAAAAAGCACTTCTATTAATTTTGAGAATATGTTTAGTTTTAATAAGAAAACTAATATAAATATTTGTGAAGTGAATATCACCAGGGATATAATACCCAGGAGCCGAAGCGGCAGCTGGTTAATGTCTATTTTTTTAACCACCGGCGCACCGACCGGGTCATCGCCTCTTATTCTGCCCAGCTCACATATCTCTTGTTTCATTTTTGAATTAGCAAAAGACACTTTCAAAGTATGATTATTCATGATGTCATCGTTTTTTGTATATTTTGTCGGAGTACATTTTTTAATTACCAATGTACTTTATATAAACAGAATTGTGAAACATGTGTGAATGATATAACAAAATACCACAAAAATGACCAGCATAAACCCCGCAGTCGGATGAAGTAACGGACCCCGTACGATGTACGAGGCCTGTATATAGCGGTTTAGTGATTATTCAATTGTTTCATAAACAATAATAACCATTCAAACTTTTTCTTTGGGTGTTATCTCATCTCAAACTTCTCAAACCTTTCCTTCTTCGCCCTGCAAATCGGGCAAAGGTCGGGTGGCTCATCCCTTGAGCAGAGATAACCGCATACGGTACACCTGTAAACTTCAGCCATTTCTTTTCCTCCTGCACCTTTCTGTTCCATCATTGACGGATAACCTTTCTCATAATACTCCTGAGGGCGCCGCTCCGGTATCGGGTCGTGCTTCCTTGTCGCCCAGTCATCGCTTACGTACAGCGTACACAGGCAGCATCCGAACTCTTTGACATCTGCGTCCCTGTAATTGCAGGGGCAGATGATATCCATGTCGTCCGCCAGCGCGCCTCTCGCCATCCTACACGGGCATGAAAGATAACCGTAGCGATGCTCGTTGTCCCATAAGCCCTGAAGAATATCATCAAGCTCTTCCTTATTCGGGTTGAACAGGTAGCCTTCCTCATCTGCAATTTTCTTCATCCCGGCGAACATTTCGGAAACTGTTCTCATAACCCCAGAACTTCTCTCAACTTATCTTCCTGGAAGCCAACGATGACCTTTTTACCTATAATGATAGTAGGAAACCTGCCGCCGCTTATCTTCATCACTTCTTCACGGACTTTGTCTAGTTCCCTGCCGTCTAATTTATCCACATCCACATAATCAAATTCAATACCGTTTTCTTTCAAAAACCGTTTCGTTGCTTTACAGTGCACGCATGTGCTGAGCGTATAAAGTTTAGGTTTGATTTTATTCGTCATGGTCCGTGCATCTCCCTGTGTTCCTCTGTTACAGCATGATGTTCTTCAGGCGGCACAATTTCGCATACCTCTGGCGCTCCCTTTTCCTTGTAATGCAGATTCCATTTCTTGCAGACCCACATCTGGAGTTTCTTAATATCTTCGTCGCTCATGTGGCGGAACCGCCCCTGCATCATCAAATAATCCCGGACTGATTTCATTTTGCCGGGCTTGAATGTGATTTTTTTCTCCCCGTTCTCGACTTCATACAAAGTCCACATCCCGCTTTCAACCGCACGCTTAGTAACTTCCACGGTCTTTGCCGGGTCCATCTTCCAGCCCGGTATGCATGGTGTGAACATATGGAGAAAACGGAATCCCTTGATATTTTTTGCCTTCTCCACTTTCCTTATGAAATCAAGAGGGTGCCCGATTGATAAGGTCGCATAATATGGTATCTCATGGGCTGCCACGATCTCTCCGAGGTTTTTCTTAAATCGCCTGTTCCCCTGGACTTTAGTGCCCACGGGAGTTGTCGTGGTCCATGCCCCAAAAGGCGTTCCTCCGCTTCGCTGTATGCCTGTGTTCATATACGCCTCATTATCAAGACAAATATAAATTACATCCTCATTGCGCTCAGCCGCTCCGGACATGCTCTGCAAACCGATATCATACGTTCCGCCGTCACCTGCAAACCCTACAGCAGTGACCTTTTTTCCTTTTTTCTCAAAAGCAGCCTGCATACCTGTTATACATGCCCCCGTATTCTCAAATGCGGTATGAAAGAATGGCACTTTCCACGCTCCATACGGGAACGTTGTCCCGAAAACAACAGCGCAGCTGGCAGGGACATAAACTGAAGTATCTTTTCCCAGTACCCGTATGGCATTGCGGATGGACATCGCCACGCCGCACCCGGGGCATGCGGTATGTCCTGCAGTGAAAAGGTTTTCATCAGGCAATTCCTTTATTGTAATCATACCATCTCACCCCGCGTATTGTGCCAGTTAACTGTGTTCACTTTTTCACCTTTTCCAGCTTTAATCGTTATCTCAAACATTTTTATTATCTGTTCTCTTGTCACATCCCGTCCCCCGATACCTGCAAGATGATTGACAACGGGTACGGTCATACCGTAAAGCGCAGAGCAAATTTCGTTAAATGCAGGCCCTCCGCCGTGATAGGATATCGAGCGGTCAAAAACCCCGACTGCGCTCAAGCCGGACAAAGCTTTCCTTAATTCATCAACCGGGAACGGCCTGAAGAATCTCAATTTTACAAGCCCGACTTTCTTGCCGGCTTTTCGGAGTTCGTCAACCACTTCCCGCGAAGTGCTTGTAACAGTTCCCATTGTGACCAGTGCCGCCTCTGCATCTTCCATCATGTAAGTATCGATTAGTCCCCCATAATTTCTTCCAAAAACCCTGGCAAACTCATCGTTTATTTCCCCTATAACTTTTTTTGCCGATTCCACAGCGCCCATAGTCTGGCGGCGCAATTCCATTATGTACTCTGCTGGCATGAAAATCCCCATCATCGCAGGTCTTGCGGGGTCAAGCATAATATCGGGTGCAAAGGCAGGGAGGAAAGAATCAACATCCTCCTGCTGCGGGACATCCACGGGTTCGACCGTGTGCGTGAGCACGAAACCGTCAAGACACGGCATTACGGGAAGCAGGACGCGCTTATCTTCTGCAATCCTGAATGACTGGATGACCATGTCCAGAGCTTCCTGGTTGTCTTCCACATATACCTGGAGCCAGCCTGAATCCCTCACACCCATGGAATCGTTGTATTCGCACCATATACCGGGTGGAGCTGTAAGCGTGCGGTTGGCGTTTGCCATGACGATGGGAAGACGCATGGGCGCGGTGGCGTAGAGCATCTCATACATGAAAGCTAACCCTTGCGAAGATGTTGCTGTAAATACCCTTGCGCCTGCAGCGGACGCTGCTGCCGCGGCGCTCATCACACTGTGTTCGGATTCCATAGTCAGGAATTTTGCATCCATTTCCCCATCATTGACAAAATCTGCGATATGCTCGATAATAAGCGTCTGCGGCGTAATCGGGTATGCCGGCACCACGTCCGCACGGCATAACTTTGCTCCCAGGGCAACTGCATGGTCACCTGTTATTACTTTTTTCATGCTCTTGCCCTCACCATTTTTATCGCATCAACCGGGCATTCGTTGGCGCAGACACCGCAGCCTTTGCAATAATCATAATTGGTCATGAGGTCGCCCCTGTCCGAGATGCGAACGATTGTTCCTTCAGGGCAGTAAAACCAGCACAAAAGACACATTGTGCATTTTTCCCTGTCCCGCAGAGGGCGGAATGTCGCCCAGCCCGACACCTTATTCTCGATAAAACTCCCGGGACCGATAAGACCAGCTTCTGTTTTCCCCTCAATGAGAGAGCCGCCTGCCGGAAGTTCCTGGTACTTGGGAAGCCACTGTTTTTTGGATTCAAGTTTCTTTATCCCTTTGCTTGTCCCGATAACGGTCCTTCCGTAAGCGGTCCTTGCGGCAAGGGAATTTCTTTCGGCTACTTTTTCACCGAGTTTCTCGCCAAACCTTCGTTTGATGGCTTCTTCCAGGGATTCAAGCTTAATAACACCGGTTGCTCTGGCAAACGCGCCGAGGATGGCCGTATTTGTTATCGGGGCTTTCAGGATTTCAAGCGCTACCGAGGTCGCATCTACGACTGCTGTCTTGACGCTAATTCCCAGGTCGATATCTTCGGGCTTATCCCTCGAATTTATGACCACCGAACCCCCGGGTTTTAACCCTGCTACCACATCGATTGTATCGAGAAGCGAATCGTCAAGTACAACCACGCAGTCGGGTGAATAAACCTGTGTCTTGCTGTATATTTTTTTAGAATCTATCCTTGTGAAGGCAAGAACAGGAGCGCCACGTCTTTCAGCCCCGAAAAACGGGAAGGCGACGGCATAGTTTCCTTCAATTACGGCAGCCTCTGCAAGAGCCTCGGCAGCCATGACAGCGCCCTGCCCGCCCCTCCCATGAAACCTGACCTCGAACATGCCATGCTCTTTTATTCACAGGCTCCCGGCACCAGAATATTGCCGCAGTCGCTGCATACAAACCTTGGTAAACCTTTCTTCATGACCTTGACGGGTGTCGGATATCCTCCTTCCCATATCGGAAGATCAATCCTGTGAGCATGTTCCATGCATATTCCTTTACCGCACATGATGCAAATGGCAACGGCTTCTTCAGTTTCATCTTTCAGCGCGCATTCATAACATCTCAGCATAATATCACCAGTTCTCCTTGAGTGCTTCATGACACGGTTGACACAGTATGCGTTTCATGTTTTCAATATCCTTCTCAAGCCTGACAGGGTAATCGCCCTTCCAGACCGGGGTTTGTTCATAGATGGCATGCTCCATACACACTCCCATCCCGCACACGATACAGGCAGCCACTGCATCTGTATCCTTTCCCATTTTAGCGCATATATAACATTTCAAATCATTCACTCTCCTCACTTGCCATTAATCCTTCACTTATCAACAGATCGCTTCTGACTGCATGGGATTCTTCTTTTCTCTGGCTCACTATATACCGTATTTCCTTGGCCAGTTCATTGAGTTTGATCCTCGAACAGGTCTCGCCCCTCGTAATACCGCTGACTATTGCCACTACAGTGCCTTCGGTTTCAGGATTCTTGGGTTTTACATATTTTGTCCTTATTCCTGCTTTTGCGAAATCCTCAAAATCAATAGGATATTCGCAGGCTATAACAGCTGGTATGTTGACGTACCTGAGGATTTTCTTCGTTTTCAAAATAATGTGGGTATTGACATTGCCCATATGAAGCAGCACAAGTTTGTGCCTTGCTATCTGTTCTATCTCTTTTGCGGTTATTCCGAAGTTGGCTCCATAGCCCTTTGAACGCCCGGACCCGCCGACATCATCCATCGGGATACCGGCGCCGGCTTCAAGCACAAGAACGCTGACCTGGACACCTTCCCTGCGCAGTCCCTGTGTTATCTCGCATACCGGTTTGGTGATATGCCGTCTCCCCGGTGTCATGGCAATCGCGACGACGTCGGGTCTTGCGGCTTCGGAAAGTGTCCCGCGCTGGGCAAGTCCCCCGCCGCGCCCTAGTCCCATTGCTTCCCTGCAGTCTACCAGTTGCGTATCTCTTCCAAACATTACTTTATCCCAAGTGTGGTCTGCCACGTATCTGCATGTCCTTCTTCGTCCGAGAGAATTTCTTCGAGCATGAGCCTCGTGGTCGGGTCGTTCTCCTGAATTGCGAGTTTGATATGCTCTTTATACTGTTTGATGGCGCCGTTCTCTTTTGCCAGGTCGTCCTTGACCATTTTCTCAAGGTCGCCGCCTTCGATGATGGGAGACGTTTTCTTTGTGGGCGTTCCCCCAAGGTAAACGATGCGTTCCCCAAGCTTCTCGGCATGCTTCATTTCATCTTTAGCGGTTGATTTGAATATTTCCAGAATCGCAGGGCTTTCCATCCCTTCCCCCTCATAATGATGTTTCATATACTGTATGATGGCGCTAAGCTCATCTTCACGGTCTTTATTCAAAGCATCTATTATTGTTTGGCTCATATTTTCCTCCCTTAAAATTCTATATCATTGATAAATCAATGAACACGAAAGTATTTTAACTTTTTTGGCTTTACCGTCTTTTTCCTGCCATGCAGCCATGACCGCTGCCATGTTCATGTCCTTCCTCACCCTCTATCAGTTTCAGGGCTCTCTTGCATGATGCTACCCCCGGCGCACCTGAAGTAATGAAAACCACATTCATTGTTTCCAGTATTTCTTCTTTTGTAGCGCCATGATTCAGGGCACTTCTCATCTGGGATTCACAGCAGGGTTCGCACCTCTGGGATGCCATTACGGCAAGGGACATCAGGACTTTTACCTTTGCCGGAAGCGCACCGTCTTCCTGGATGCCGTCGTCGCATTTCTTATAATGTTCAAACATTTCGGGATTCATTTCGCCCATCATGTTCATGATTTCTGGTGTAAAACCCATTTTATCATCTATGCTGTCAATTACTTTTTTAGGTTCCATAACTTTTCTCCCATTAATCATTGTTTATTCTTGATTTAATCCTTTTCCCAATTTTGAAAGGACTTTTATTATCCCTGCCTTATGCCTGCGTTCGTCATGCATCGACTTCTCGAAAAATTGGAACGCTTCTTCATTACCTTCTGTGAATGCGATTTTAGAAGCTTCCTTCTTGTCCTTTTCAGCTTTCACCTCGTTTGCGAGCATATTAAGAAGATTTGTCCTGGTATCCCTGACCTTGCCCAGGAGAGCTGCAAATTCGGCTGCATGATGCGCTTCATCCACAGCCACGTTCAACAGGTATGATGCTATCTCATAGTGTCCCTCGTTTTCAGCCTGGCGCGACATTGCAAGGTATAAGGCGATATCGTTGGCTTCGGAATCGAACGTTTTTTCCATTATTTCCACTGTCTGCATATTTACTCCTCCTGAATATGGATGATTTTCGCTAAACCGTCTTCAGTCTCAATTGCCGGTTTGCTCGCTCTGTAATATCCTGCCATAGAAGATGCCGTGCTTAATGCTACTGTGTACAGGGAATGCTTTGTGTTTACACTTAGTTTTGTTTCTCTGAAATAACCTATCAACACTAACTCCTCCGTAGTGTTAATTTGTCTTTCAGGTATAATAAAAGATGTGGTATAATGATTATATCCTTACACGATATTAATTAAGAAATTATAAAAAATTGTTAAGTTAAAGGTTTAATTCCTAATTCTCTTGCCTTTTTGATATCAATAAATTTGAGACCTTCTTTATATATCGAAAATACGTATTCTTGAGACATCAAAGCCTTTTCGAAGTTGGATGAACCAACTGCCGTAGTTTCAATGAAAATGTAGTTATTGGAATCTACCCATGTTCTCAATCCAACAAATGCATGTCCAGATGTAATAACTATCAAGGGTTCAAAACCGCCTATAGCCTCAAAACACGATGCAAATAATACAGAGCCATCAATACAGTTACCGCCCTTTAATTTTATTGTATCCGATGGTCTTTTAACCCGTTGGGAGTTTCCTGGAGCAAAACTAACAGTTGTATTCACGTAGTTCATCCCGTTTTGTTTTATAGTCTCGTATATAGCTTTAGCCTGCAATTCAACGATTTCTTTTTGACTTAAAGGTGTTTCAATATTAACTGCAATACCGACTCTCTTGTCTGAAAATGTTGAAAATCTATTATCAAAGACTAAATAATAATCATTTTCTTCTGGAGATACAAAATTAAAATGATAACCACTACTGGCTCTAAGTCCTTCTATATGATACTCAAAACTTTTTCCATCTTTAAATAGAACAAAATTGGAGGAATCTAAAAAATAAAAATTGATATCATTATTAGCGCCACCGCTGACAAATTTTAATGCCCCTGATAAAGATGCACCTTGCCTCAGATGTCTTGTAATATATACTAAATTAGTGGCTGGGGCAACCATTTCTTCATTGTGAGCCCTACTCTTTTTTACATTCTGGTATCCAACTATACCCCCTATAGACTTTGCTTCTGGATTTTCTGCAGCACTATGAATCAACTTTTGAACTTCAAGGTCTCTGGGCGTAACCCATGCAGCTATAAACGAACTTAAATCCTGTACTCCTCCATCTTTATTAATTGCCCAAATCATGGTCTTTTGCCAAAATCTTAATTAACTTGCTGTCTGAAATTTCTCGCTTTTTATTTTTAGGATCTGTATAAGCATAATGACCTGAACAGATAGACTTTTCCCCCCTACATTCTTCAATCGTACACTCTCAATAACTCAATTTCACATTCTATCAACCGTTTTTTCTCACAAAACCAAACCGAAATATTTATTTCTTTGTAGG
>CABMII010000046.1 GCA_902386255.1 uncultured archaeon | reverse complement strand
GCCTTTTTACTTGATAAATGACTTGGTTTTATGTGGAAGCGATTTATGGCGGTTGATTTGTTACCAGATTGTTTTGGTTCTCGTCGTGAAAAATTACAGAATCACTGAATTTTTGGATTGTGCCCAAGATAGTCAAATATACATATAAATGTATAGTATTTTTCTGACTGAGATAATTCCTCTTTTAATAAACCCAAGCTCCCAACGCAAGATTAGACCACAGCAGCGAACATGCTTTGAGCAGACCGCATCTTAGGAAATTATTTATAGCCTTACATTTAATGATATATTGGGGTTGCTCAAAAGCACATCATTGGGCGAAGTGGAAATATGATTAATCCAATTAAGAAAACTAAAAGAGCAGGCATAATAATCCTTCTGCTTATATCGCTTCTTCTTTTACCTTCAAATGTCCAGGCAGTTAAAATGTTATCCGGAAACCAGGTACGTGTTGATTCACCGATACAGGATGACATTTTCGCATCAGGCGGCGCAATAGATATAAACGCTCCCGTTGACAGCGCCGTAATTGCGGGCGGCAATATTAACATCAATGCACCTGTAAACGGGGATGTTTTCGTTGCAGGCGGCCAGGTATCTATAAATTCCGACGTTAAAGGAAAAATCGTCGCAGCCGGGGGAAATATAGATATTAAAGGAAATGCAAAAAATGTCGTGGTTGCAGGGGGCAATGTGAACATTCACTCAACCGCAATCATAAGCAGGGATGCAGTAATTTCAGCAGGCAACGTAAACAATGCAGGCAGGATTAACGGGAACCTGACTGTAAGAGCCGAAAATTTTCAAAATACCGGAAGTGCTGGCAGTGTTGAATTCATGAAAAGCGGGTCTTCGCAAGGTTTCAAGCGCGTAATAAGCGCTTTTCGAATCCTGATGGCTCTCGGTTTCCTGATACTTGGTATAATCCTCATCAGATTATTCCCGGCGCAGTTTTTTAAAGTTGAAGAGGAGATAAGGAAATCAACTCTTTTAAAAACCGTAGTAGGTTTTGTTGCTATAATCGTATCTGCTATTGTTATAATCCTGGTTGCCATAACAGTTATCGGTCTTCCGATTGCGGTAGTTTCTGCAATGCTTTTTATAATCGCCCTTATGCTCTCCACTATTTTCGTTTCATTTACCTTTGGTAAAAAAATTCTTGACCTGTTTAAACTTAAGACCGGTGATATGTGGACATTCATCATCGGCTTCATTATTCTAAGCCTTCTCTTTGAAATTCCTTATGCGGGCGGGTTAATCCGGATTGTAGCGGCCAGCCTGGGCTTTGGAGCGGTTTGTTATGCGCTGCGTGAGGCAGGGCATACCTCATAGAGACGACCAGAGAAAAGTGTTATCGCGCAGCTCTTATATTCAGTTAATACAGCTCATCAGCTGGCAATAACCGCAAAGTCTGCTATGGACATAGTTCATAGAAGACAATGAAAAACGACAGACTGAAAAGCTTATTTACCCCTGATACATTAAAAGTGGCTGTTTCAATAGAAACGGGCGATGGAGTTCGCCTTTAACCGCTTGAAAAGCTGATAACTCCTACCCGAAAGGAGACAGGATATGAGAGCGGACATAATAGCGATTGCAGGAATACTGGTTTTCATTTCAAGTTTAATTTCCCTGAGGCTTGGATTATCTGTAGCCATAATTGAAATTCTCCTCGGGGCGAGTGCAGGGAATTTCGGGGTTCAACCTGATGACTGGATGCTATATCTGGCAAGTTTTGGCGGTATTCTCCTTACCTTTCTTGCAGGGACTGAAATCGATACAAACTTGATGAGAAAAAAATTTAAAGAGAGCTTTCTTATTGGCTTTTTTTCTTTTCTGGCACCTTTTACCGGGGTTTTCCTTTATACATACTATATTGCAAACTGGAACCTGTTTGCATCTTTGATTGCCGGGACGGCATTATCCGAAACATCGCTGGCTGTGGTCTATTCGGTTCTTGTGGAAACGGGATTATCAAAAACCGAGATTGGCAAGCTAATTATGGCATCTACCTTCATAACCGATATGGGCACTGCGATTGCATTAAGCGTGTTATTTGTCATGCCGACTCTCTATACGGCCATCTTTATTTTATTTTCATTATGTGTGATTTATTTTGCAGCAAATTTCTCCCATTATGTTTTCCATAATCCGAAACTGAAGAACAAGGTAATCGAGCCTGAAATAAAATATATTTTCCTGCTTTTGTTCATGTTTATGTTTTTCGCAAATATAGGTGGGGGGCAGGCGATCCTGCCTGCATTCGTCCTCGGCCTCGTGATGTCAAAACATTTCACTGAGACATCAGGGACGAAGGAGCTAAGGAACAGGTTGAGAACTGTTGCTTATGCGGTTATTACCCCGATATTTTTTATTGTTGCGGGATTAAAGGTCTCATTTCCGCTGATTGCATCTGCATTTGGGGTATTTGTGGGTATTTTCATAATTAAACAGTTGAGCAAGTTCATCGGTGTTTATTTTCTTGCAAAAAAATATATTCATGAAGGAAATATTTATACCACGCTGTTAATGAGTACAGGATTATCTTTTGGGCTGGTAGCAAGCCTGTTTGGCTTGCAGTCAGATTTAATAAACCAGGTGCAGTATTCTGTTTTGACTGGAGTGCTGATAGCAAGTGCGGTTATCCCGACAATCATAGCGCAGAAATGGTTTATGCCGGTTCATTCTGAGGATCTGGTTGATTTGAATAATGGGAATTAAAAGGGATTGCTGGGATAGAATATTATGCGTTGGTAGGCGCACATTCGCTTTTACGTGTGCTCCCTTCAGGGCGGGGGCAATCCTAATGATTACTTCGTCTTGGATTACATACAATAATTAACCGTCAGTATTGGGAGATGGATTTTTTTGAGTAATACGAAGGATTTATAATCCCTAACTTAATTAGGTTTAGAGTGACTTATGATATGCCAATAACAAAGTTAGGAAACTTCAATCAAGTGCAACTCAATAATTTGATTAATCTATTTGAGGCATCTCATAGTATAAACTGCAAACTTAGCAGCAAGAATGAGACTGTGGAAACCGGGCGGAGATTTAGATCCACAAGATAAACTTGATTTGGTGAGCTATTGTAACCCCTCGGTAGATACAAGAGAGCAAGCAAGGGGTTTGGCTCGAAAAATAAGTATATTAGTATTCGGGAAGATTATATCAAAATTGGATTAAAAGGTTTGACGGGGTAAACTTTTAATGCTGTGTCTCTTTTCTCTGTCAATTTGTATGAGGCGGGCTGGCAGGTCGTATTCTGTTCATTTTTTTATGTGTTGCACATTGGGATAACACGAATTAAAACGAATCTCACTTTTCCGAATATTTAACCTTTTTAGGAAACTTTGATTGTCTGTCTTCTTTCCTGCAAGAGGTCTATAAAATCATCCTTATCATCGAACTTTTTTAGCTCTTTATCGTCTATAAGCACTGTTTTTTCGATGTTTTTCGTCTTACTGGCACCGTGAACTATCAACAGCGACTGCGTTCCTGCAACTTCCGAGATGCTGCTCATAAGATGCGCCTTCTTGACAATGGTCCTTGTGTAATCACCAACGCCGGTCAATATAGTCGAATTCTCATCCTTTCGGTTTGAGGTCTGGGAAACCGCATCAAATGGCGCCTGTGAAATAGGTAACACATCGAATCCCATATTTTGCAGGATAGAAAAAACATTTGAATACTGTTGTGCACCCGTTTCCTGTTTCTGGCTATCCCTGGAATGAAGTTTTTCAAATATATCAACCGAAACAGTAAAACCTTTATCAAGAATTTCTTCAAGCTTAATTGCAACATCAACGCTTGCAGCCATTTCACCGTCTTCATACTTGCTTATGGTTCTTCTCGAAACCCCGAGCAGTGATGCAAGCGCCCCGAGGGATATATTCTTTTTTATGCGTTCCTGTTTCAGGATGAAACCGTCAAGATTAACGTAAAGGCCGCCGTGCTCTGCATAAATCAATGGCGGCATTTCTTCTATGAAATAATCCTGCATTGTGTTGATATTGATTGCCGGAACTCCATACCTGAAATAAACAACACCGCCTTCGAGTGAATGGTCGCGGGTTTTTTCACCGATTACGATCGGATAACCGTGCAGGTGTTTGGAAAGGAACTGCATTTCCTTGGTAGTTTCTTCATTTAAGCCGTCGATGTTGGAGATTATTTTTATAAGGAGTAATAAGTTATCCCGCCTGGCTGCGATATCAAAACTTCTCGGGCGGGTGTCGCAGCGTTCAGAAATGATGAAGCCGGCCTTGCCAAGGATAGAAATGGCCTGGTTAATTAGCAACTCCTTATTCATAAAATTGTGATGTTTCTACGTCTATATAAAGCCCATTGGTGCCAAGATTTATTATGCAAGCAATCAAGATGTGCATTTTATGAAAACTTTTAGGTTTATCAAAATAAGGGGACGTCGCACGTCCCCTATACGTCCTAAAGGGGCGTAACCCTTTATGATTATCGGGCTCGATGACACGGATTCAAAAGAAAGCATGTGCACAACATACCTGGCAGCCGTGCTCATCGAAAAATTAAAGGAATACGGCAGGATAAATGATTATCCGCTGCTCATCAGACTCAATCCGAACATCATCTACAAAACACGCGGCAATGCAGCCCTGGCGATTTCTCTTGAACTTGAAAAGAGTAAAGATGCGAAACTCGTCAAAGAGCTTGTAATCGAAACCGTACAGAACATGGCAGTTTTTTCGGGAGAAAACACAAATCCCGGTGTTGTTTTTATCGAAGATATTTCTGAAAAGATGAAGTCTGAGCTTGCCATATTTTCCATGCGCGCCGTCCGGGATGTCCTTGAAATACCGGAGACTGTGGAAATACTCAGGCGGCACAATATAAGCCATAAAGGATTCAAGAACGGCAGGGGCTTAATCGGAGCGCTCGCCGCTTCAGGGTTTGCGTTGTGCGGCCTTCCTGATTTCACTTATGAATTAATCGCATACAGGGAAAAGGAAAGATGGGGCACGCTGCGGGAAATAAACGAAGAATCCGTATATGCCGCCGATGCAGCCACCTGCCCCGATACATGGGATACGGTTGATTATGAAAATAAGCGCGTGGTGTTTGCTCCCCACTCGCCTGACCCAATCCTGTTCGGGATTCGGGGCAACAGTGAAACTGCGGTAAGGCGAGCTTTCACGATGATAAAAAGCGAGCCTGTTGAGAGATATGTGGTCTATAAGACAAACCAGAATACTGATATGCATCTTATTCCCGCAAAAATCAACGAGGTTCTGGACAATCGTTCTTATATCCTGAAAGGAAAAGTAAGAAGCGCCCCGAAAATCATACCCGGAGGTCATGTTATTTTCGAACTTAAAGATAATGACGCAGTCATTGAATGCGCAGCTTTTGAACCTACGAAGGGCTTCAGGCGCATTATCAGGGAGCTTCGCCCGCAGGATGATGTAACGGTTTTTGGGAGTGTTAAAGATAATACCTTGAACATTGAAAAAATCAATATCAATGACCTCAATATTCACGAATTACGCAATCCCCTTTGCTGCGGCAAACGCATGAAATCCCAAGGTATAGGGCAGGGTTACAGGTGCGAGAAATGCGGTTCCATCAAAAAAGAACAGGCGCTTGAGATATTACAGAGAAATATTTCGCAGGGATTCTATGAAGTGCCCCCATCCGCCCGCCGCCATCTTTCAAAACCACTTATCAGATACCAATAGATTGCGGTGGCATCCTCTTATGTTCGTTGGATGAGATTCGCGCTGCCAACCGGTCAACTATTTCGGGAGAGAAATTTTTCTTTACATGGGACGCATCCTTATTCTCATCAACCAGCATGGCGAGTATCTGGTCTGCCACCTCGTAGGATACACCGAGTTCACTCTCGTCGGTCTGCCCGGGCCATAGGCCTGCTGTGGGCGTTTTGTCGATGATTTTTGCTGCTATGCCCATGTGCCGGGCAAGTTCCCTGACCTGGGTTTTATATAGACCGCCGATAGGTTCTATATCCACGCCGCCGTCCCCATATTTTGTGAAATAGCCCAGCAACAGCTCTGTTTTATTCCCTGTTCCCACGACCATGCGATTCATGAGATTCGCATGATAATACAGTATGCACATCCTCGTTCTTGCTTTCAGGTTCCCGTTTGCAGTTTTTGCGGCGCTGTCAAAATCGGGAATGGTGGACGAAAAAGCCTTCAAAACCGAAGATATTTCAATGACCTTATGTTCAATCCCCAAAAGCTTTGCGACTTCCACTGCGTCGTCCACATCATATTTTGATGTAACGCCTCTCTCAGGCAGCGAGAGGCCAAGCACATTATCAGGACCAAGGGCACGAACTGTGAGATAAGCCGTCAGGGTTGAATCTATTCCCCCGCTTAAACCGATAACCGCCCCCTGCGCTCCCGCTTCCCTGACCTTTGATTTTATGAAAGTAACAATCTTATCTTTTATTGCCGGATAACTTATCTGGTTCATATATTTTTAATGAAATTCCCGGTTATTAAAATATTACTTTCACCCCGCTCTAATAACCTTTATATGTTCACGGGATAAGGTAGAATCTGCCTCTCAAATAAAAAAATTCAAACAAGAGGCTTGAGGAAAGATATGAAACAAATAGCAAAACAAATCGAAGCCCGATTCATGGAACTGGGCATTAAAGTAGAGACAAGTGAAATAGAAGCAAGTCTGGACCAGTTGATAAATAAATTCAAGGTTCCTCCCGAAGAAGCACGCCGAAACGTGATAAACTCTTTCTTAAAGAAACATAATGTTCCCAAGAGTGAATTCTTCGCTCCGCGTGAAACTCCGCAGGTAAAGGTATCGGATATCAAAGAGGATGGAAAATGGGTAACTGTGCGTGGTAAAATCGTCCAGTTGTGGGAAGCCAACCAGGAATCAATCTCGCAGGTGGGATTGTTTGGAGACGAATCCGGCACAATTAAATTCACGAAATGGGCAAAATCGGCGCTGCCGGCTGTGGAAGAAGGTAAGAACTACATATTCAAAAATGTGGCGACTTCCGAGTGGCAGGGGCAATTCAGTATCAAATTGAATAAGACAAGCGAAATAATCCCGGTTGCTGAGGAAATCGAAGTAGGCTCAACGCCCACTGAATTCAGCGGTGCAATCGTAGACATCCAGACCGGTTCAGGACTAATAAAGCGCTGCCCCGAATGCAACAGGGCGCTGGTGAAGGGCGCATGCGGAGAACACGGAAAGGTAGAAGGAATATACGACCTGCGCGTCAAAGCGGTCATGGACGACGGCGAGAAAGTGCAGGACATCCTCCTGAACCGCGAAGTTACAGAAGCCCTGACCGGCATTACCCTTGAGAAGGCAAAGGATATGGCGACAGAGGCTCTGGACCAGGCTGTGGTGCTTGATATGATTAAGAGCAAGCTTGTGGGCAGGTATTTTGCGGTAAGCGGCGCCAAGCTTGACAGGTTCATACTCGTAGAATCAATAAAACCCGATGTCAGGCCGATAGAAGAAGATATTAAGAGGATACTGGCAGCATCTGCCGCGCCAATCGCACAGGAGGCGTAATCATGGCAGATAACAATGGTTTCACACGGGAAGTAGCGCACCGCATCTTTGCAGCAGAGCTTAAGGAATCAAACCTCCAGGCAAAGGAAGGGCAGGATCAATATTCTCCCCAGTATCTCATCACCCCGACAGGGGCAAAATGCAACCGTGTGTTCATCGTAGGGACGCTCACTGAGAAGGAAGATGTAGGAACCGATTCCGAGTTCTGGCGCGGGCGCATCGTTGACCCCACAGGTGCGTTCTTTGTGACAGCAGGGCAGTACCAGCCCGAAGCCGCGCAGGTACTGGCAAAGACAACGCCGCCAGAGTTCATTGCTGTAATAGGAAAGCCGACGACATTTACGACCAAGGAAGGAAATGTTCTGACATCAATCCGGGCCGAGTCCATGCATGTCGTGGACGCAGCCACGCGGGACAGGTGGGTTGTGGATGCAGCGATGCATACAGCGAAGCGCCTTGAGAAGCTTGCGGGCAGTGAGCCGGCTGCCATGAAGGCGAAAGAGCATTATTCTACGAATGTGGATGCTTACAAGGCGATGGTGGCGCAGGCGCTGGAATCGGTGAGGGCGAGGTAGAGGGCACGAGGGAGTGCCCTTACTTTTCATTATGTACTTTACATTGAGTGGTTAAAATGACAAATTTTCCAATATCAATATTTTGTCCTTTCTGTCAAAGACACACCTCTTTAACAGTAGCTTCTGGTAGATGCCTGCGCAGTGATAATGATTCTGCGCTTGCTATTTGGGATGTAGGAGACAAACGTGGAACTATATGGTGGATAGGGATTTGTAATTATTGCAAGAAACCAGTACTAGTTTGCGATAACGGTGATATTTATCCTAATCCATTGCCTTCGCCAACGGATGAGAGAATACCCGAGCCTATAAAGCAAGATTTAAATGAGGCAAAAATCTGCTTAAGCGTAAAAGCTTACCGTGGATGTGCAGTAATGGCACGTCGAGCGATGCAGACCTCATGTATTGATAAGGGAGCAACCAAAGATAAACTCGTTGATCAATTACAAGAATTGGCTTCGAATGGAACAATAACAAAAGACCTAAAAGAATGGGCTAATGTTGTGCGATGGGTGGGAAATGATGCCGCTCATCCTAACAAAGAAAATGTAAGTAAGGAGGATGCAGAAGATATTCTAAATTTATCTGAACAATTTTTGCATGTTATATACGTCGCTCCTGCGATTGCGAAAGAACAAAAAAGCAAAAGGGGCAAATGAAACTTTTCGCCCAAAATGCTTACTGTTCGCAAACACGCAGAAGAATAATGATTGTGAAAAACAATAAATATAACAAAAGGAGGTGAAATATGAGTTTCTCAGAAGATACCATTCAAAAAGTTTGGGAAAAGGGTGTTGTTGCACCCCCTAACAACCAGAATGAATGGCGAAAGGATCAGTGTGGAGCTTGGATTAGCAGAAATTCTTATGGAAATCGAAACTCCCAGTATGGATGGGAGATCGACCACATAAAGCCAGAATCAGAAGGTGGAAGAGATGAACTTTCAAATCTCCGTCCTCTTCAATGGGAGAATAACGCCAGCAAACAAGCTGGACGTCTTAACTGTGTGGTCAAAGCATCGGATGTGAAAAACATTAGAACCTAAATGAGTTTCATTGGTCATCGGTTAAGGATTTCTTCTCATTGAGATATCTTAAAAAAGATTGCATAATCACTTGTTTTTAGAAAATATTTTTTATTTCCAATTGAAATAATCGTTGGATAGCGAAGCATTTAT
>CABMII010000045.1 GCA_902386255.1 uncultured archaeon | reverse complement strand
GTAATTCAACACTTCTGTGAGTGGGTAGCTCGGGAAAAGCACTCCGAGGATGGCGGGAGTATAACCCATTTTTGCAAGTAATTCCTTTGAATTCTCCTCAGGTGTATCAGTCATTTTATATAGTTCATCAAGGTCTTTATCGGATATACCGAGTTCTTTGGCACGTTTTCTTGATTCTTCAATGACATTCTGTCCTTTTACACCCAGTTTATAAGCCAACTGCTGTTTTATTGTGGAATGCGGCGAAAGGGCGAACTCCTGGTACATAATACTTGTCGTCCTTCTAACCTCCATTCTTTTTGGAGTGTATGTGGACATTTCAACCCATTCATTATTAACGAGGAATTCTATCTCGCCTTCATCAGGGTAAATAAGTCCATCCATGGCGTGAAGAAGCGTGGTTTTCCCGGCTCCGCTTGGGCCTATGAGCGCAACTATCTCGCCCTGTTTAAAATCAAGATTGATATTTTCAAGGTCAAGCACTTCGCCCTGCCTGATAAGCCAGTATCTCTTGGAAAGGTTACTGACCTTTATCACGGTCTTATCGGATTTCCTTTGCGGCATCGGGATGGCAGGATTCATTTTCTTAAGGAATTTTCTTAGTACATCTTCCGGTGCCCCTTCCTCTATTATCTGCCCGTTTTCAAGCCAGAGTACGCGGTGGGCAAGATATGAGTGCACTTCAGGCAGATGGGAGACTACAAGGGTTTTGAGTTTTAATTTCTCGTTCACATTCTTTATCGTGTCGAGAACGCCCTGTTTTGTTGCAGGGCAGGTCATGGTGGCGGGTTCATCAAGAAGAAGAAGATGCGGTTTTGCTGCAAGCTGCCTTGCTATAAGCAATCTCTGCTTTTCTCCGCCGCTTAACACCGATGAGAAATGCTCTGCTTTCCCTTCAAGATTTACAAGTTTCAGGTACTCGAGGCTTTCCTGGTACAATTCATCATAATAAGGGGAATCTCTATCAGGCAGCACTTCAGACCCGAACCTTTCTGAATAAAGGCGTCGCAATACGTTTTCATACGTAGCCCCGGACCACAGCCCGAAATTTCTCTGCAGATGGATGGCCGTCATTTTCTGCAGTTTCTTGATATCCGCCGGCGTTGCGCCGGGTTTAATTGTAAATCCGTCAAGCTCAAAACTGCCGGAAACAAACGGTTCCATACCGCGCAAGACTTTCAAGATAGTCGATTTACCTCCCCCGCTTCTCCCTATGATTCCGAGGATTTCACCCTCTTTGATATTGAAACTTAGTCCGTCCAGGACTCTTATTGTATCAGAGTCGATTATATAGTCTTTAACCAGTTTATTAACTTTCAGCATTGAAGATTCTCCAAAACATGCAACAATTAATGATTATTGGTATGCAGATTTCGTAATGTTTGAACGTCTATATATTCCTGTTGGTTAAATTATTTCAGATTTGTAAAACCAGCTTAATTTTTTCATTTTCAGAATGCAGCTATAGAAAGATTTATCCAG
Organism: uncultured archaeon; assembly: GCA_902386255.1. Classification (GTDB taxonomy): domain Archaea; phylum Halobacteriota; class Methanosarcinia; order Methanosarcinales; family Methanoperedenaceae; genus Methanoperedens. The sequence goes on along the minus strand of CABMII010000045.1, from coordinate 6,702 downwards.
TAAAAAACACTTTAAAAAAAGGAAAAATCAATAGATTATTGGTTCGAGATTGAGGTAACATAAATGAAACTGAGCGGTTTTTTCAAGAAAAAGGATTTGATGCAAGAGGCGGAAGAATTCAAAAGTTCCGGCAAATACGATCGTGCCCTGGAAGCGTATGGGAATATCCTGAAGGCCGATCCTAAGAACCTGAAAGCCTGGTATGATAAGGCATCGATACACCTTACACTTGAGCAATATAATCCTGCATACGATGCATACAAGACGATTTTAGAACTTGACCCCAATAATAAAAAAGCATGGCATGAAATGGGTTTTATTCTCGTGAATCTTGGAAATCTGGATAAAGCGCTTGAAGCTTATGATAAAGTGCTGGAATCCGAACCTGCTAATACTAAACTGTTAAATGAAAAAGCAATGATGCTGAGGGAATTGAAAAAGAATTCGGAAGCCTTGAAAGTATATGAAAAGCTCCTCGAATTGGATCCGAAAAACTCCAAAATGTGGTTTGAGAAGGGATTACTCCTCTCCGAGTCCGGGAAGGATGCGGATGCTTTAGCGGCGTATGAGAAGGTTCTGGAGCTTGAGCCTGACCATGCCGGGGCGCTTGCCCGCAAAGGATTGATTATAGGCACGAGAAGGCAATATGCTGAAAGTTTTGTTCTTCTTGAAAGGGCGCTCAAGATTGAACCCTCAAACTGGAATGCATGGTTGGGAAAAGGAAAGGTCTGGGAACTTAAGGGCAATGACCTCGCCGCGATTGACAGGCGTTATGATGCCGTAAAAGCATACGAAACTGCACTTAAAGCGTATGAAAAAGCAATAGAATTGAGTCCCGGGAATTCAACGTTGTGGCTTGAAAAGGGTATTATTCTGAAAGAACTTGATAGGAAAAATGAAGGGATAAGGGCTTTTGATAAATCAATCGAGCTTAATCCAGATAACACAAAAGCCTGGTACGAGAAGGGATTGGCACTCAAGGAGCTTGGACAGGAGGATGAGGCGACCGGATGCTTCAGGAAAGTTCTCGAATTAGACCCTTCGCATACACTGGCGCGCCATAAACTGAAACAATTATAATCAAGAATGATCAAGATTTAAAATATAAGAGGAGCAGTTAAACCGATGTTAAATATGAGAACGTGTATATTTTTATTGCTGGTATCGTTGTTGATCACGCCTGCACTTGCATCCGACTGGAGTATGTTTAAAAAAGATACCTCGCATTCGGGCTTTACAACAGATGCGGTGAACCCACCGCTGACAGTTGCATGGACTTCCAATCTCGGATTTGATTCGGATTCTTCCCCTGTCATAGTTAATGATGTTCTTTATGTGGGCTCAAATTTCGGAATTCATGCCATAGATGCTAAAACAGGAAAGGAACTCTGGAAAACACAGACCAACGGTTTTGTGAAATCGGCTCCTACGGTTGCAGATGGAGTATTATATGTCGGAGGGGACGACAATCGATTCTATGCCATGGATATAAAAGATGGCACAATGAAGTGGATATATAAAAACGCGACAAATGGGTATACATCTTCTCCAATCGTGGTAAACAACCTGGCTTACGAAGGTTCAAAAGACGGCTCATTTTATGCTTTTGACGTCCGGAATGGCGAACCGTCGTGGCAAGTACTTACCGGAAAATTAATTGAATCGTCGCCAGCCATGGGAGATGGGATAATTGTTTTCGGAACCGATGGCGGATTAATAATCGCAGTTGATCCTGTTACCAGAAAAGAAAAATGGCGTTATGATACAGGCGCAAGCGATATCCTATCCTCGCCGCTTATTGCAGATGGCAGTGTATTTGTGGGTTCAAACGACGGGAATATATATGCCCTGGCAACAGCCAACGGGACCTTGAAATGGAAATATTCAACAGGAAGCAATGTCCAGTCATCACCATCTTATAAGGACGGGACGGTTTTTGCAGGTTCAAGAGATTCCAACCTGTATGCAATAGATGCAGGGACAGGAAACCTGAAATGGAAGGTTCAAACCGCAGGTTTTGTGGATTCTTCACCCGCTATCTCGAATGATGTCGTTTATTTCGGTTCAAGGAATAATTTCATATATGGTCTTGATGTGAATACAGGAAAACTTCTTTTTAGGAACTTAACAGGGCAAAAAGACAAGGATTACATATCATCACCAGCCATATCCGGAAATATGCTGTACGCCGTAACTAATAGCGGAATAGTCTATGCCTATTCAGGAGTAGCCGCCCAGGCGACACAGGCCACCCCTGCAACAACACCAACTGTAAAGGAGACAGCAGTTACGCCAACGTTGAGTCCGACGGTCACGCCAACAGCAACACAGAAAACCCCCGGTTTTGAATATCCTGTAGTGGTATTGTTTATAGTGGTTCTAATCCGAAAGAGACTTAATTAAATTTGCGGAATAGTTCCGCACGAAAAATAAAGAGTGACTCCATAATCACATTTGATGCTGCGCTTTGCGTTCATCGCATTCTTTACTGTGAGTGTGCATTATGGTGTTTTTTCCTTGCCGGTACCACCGTTGAGGCTAGATAAACTTAAATAACTTCGTACTCATAAATATGATTATGAAAGGTCGGGGTTTTTTTCTGCTGGTGTTACTATCATCAATCACTGTGGGATTGGCAGAGGCAAATCCACAAAAAAACCTGACCGAGGTTGGCACGTTTACCACGCAAGAACCCTACAGGGCAGAATTTTTCAAAGATTACCTGTTTATAGCGGACTGGAATTCGCTTCTGGTATATAACACAAGCAACCCCGGGTTACCTAAACTCATCACCAGATTTACAGATTTTGACGAGCCACGCCAGGTGGTTGGACTATCAATTTCAGGAGAGCAATTGTACGTCGCATCAGGCCCGGGATGGATATATGTACTCAATATAAGCGATCCGGAAAACCCGAAAAGAATGTACCAGATAAATTATCCTGATTCGGCAAATGATGTGGCTGTATCCGGTAAATACATGTACGTCGCCGATTCCAATACCGGAATGCTCATCTTTGATTTAAGTGACAGGAGAAACCCGGAACTTGTCGGTAAGTTCTATGTCTTGAAATCCAACATCAGCGGTTTCTTTGAGGGGTGGGGCGGTATAGCAGTTGCGGTTTCCGGAAATTACGCATTTTTGAGCGGGGCGGAGAGACAAGGGTTTTACATAGTTGATATATCCGACCCTACAAACCCGATAGAGGTATTTCATTCAGTCGGGAAAAATATATATGATATCAAAATAACGGAAAGTGGTGTTTATCTTGCACTTGCGAATGGCACGTCTGAATTTGATTTACTGGATGTAAGCAATCCCTATTCACCAAAGACCATTGATAGTTTTTTTATCACGGAGACTGCAGACAGAAGCGCCATAGCCATCAATCCATCCGGTGATTATATCTATGCTGCATCCGGTAACACATGGCACATATTCAGCATGCCTGACATCATCCCGCCGGATATATCAATCGAAAAACCCAAATCCGGTGAAATATCCACAGATAAAACAATTACCGTATCAGGGACGGCTTTTGATAAAAGCGGAGTAAGTGAAGTCCTGGTCAATGGTATGTTTGCAGGAAAAGAATCATGGAACCAGACCGTCACCCTCTCCGAAGGAATAAATAATATCTCCATAACAGCAGTGGATGAAAGAGGGAATAAGAGGATTGAGTTCATACAGGTAATATACAGCCCTTCTGTACAGCCAACTCCGGTGCAAACCGTTACTGCTACGCCAGTCCAAAAAGCTGAAGTAACTAAAAAGCCAGTGGTTTACAACGTAATATTTGCGGCGCTGATAATTGCCTTTTTAGTTCTGGTCTATTGGGCATGGAAGTACAAAATAAAAAGATAAAATTAATACCGGGAAATATGATAAAATCCGGCGGCACTTTTCTCTATAAAGGTTATCGCTGCGTCATCGGCGCCGTAATCCCGATTGAAAACTCCACATATATAGCCGCAGCGTCTCACATCTTTTATAAAGCAGGCGTGGGAAGCCGCGTACAGTTTGAAGGTGCTGAGGGAATAGTACGAAAATTCCTTGACGATTATGATGTGGCGCTTATCGAGCTCCCTTCGGGCTGCAAAGCCGAAATCACTGAGCTTGGCAGCGCTGCAGTGATGGAGGATGCGCTGCTCGTAAATGAATATCACAGCATTCCGTGCAGGGTCATCCGCGCCGGTGCCTCGCTTCTTTATCTGCTGTTTCCCTGCTCAGACATGCCCCAACCCGGCGACAGCGGCTCGCCCATTGTGCAGAAGGGGAAGGTCGTAGGTCTTCTTTCTTCGGTAATGCTTGGCAACTGCACAGGGACCGCGGTCTCGTCTGATGTTTTGCTTAGCCTCTCGCTTTGAATGGATTATTTTATATACTTTCACAACCAAAAATATGGTTCATGGCAATGTCTAAAAAAATGATGGAAAAGAAAGAGCGTGAACGCAAGGAAAAGATAGCAGAACTTGAAAAACTGGCTACAGCCGGCAGCGGTGAAGCCAAAAAGAAACTTGCTAAAGAAAAAAGAAAATTGAAATGATATAAATTTTCTCTCTTATCCAAATCCTTATTTTATAATTTCCGGAGGCGCTCCGCAAAATTTGACCAGAGCCTCGGCTTCAATGAAGTGCAGGCTTGCGGGTATTATCAAAATATGCAGCGGCGCCCCAAAATCATAATCCTTGAGTCTCTCAAGATAATCGGCATGAACTGTCGGCGAGTATGACCCGGCTCTTGAAACGCCAACTGCAAGGGTATTTACCAGCACTCCCTCCCCCCGCTGCCCTTCCATTTCCAGCAGGAGCGATGCAGCTTTCCTTATATCCATAAACCCCTTCTCCATGTTGATATCGAGAAAAACAAGTGAATGGAGGTCATTTTTCTTGTTCATTTTAATCGTATCGTACGGTGCCTCGGAGATGATAATTTTATCGCCGCGAGAATACGGAAATGGAATTGTTGTAGACTTGCCAAACCTGTAATTCTGCAATCCGGTCAAACCGCAGACAGAGGATGATATCGAGGGGGCATGGATAATCGCTGTTGCTATACCTAAATCCTTTGCACGGAGGCGCAGGTCAATGTGTGTGGTTGCGACCATAGCATCCCCTCCTGTTAAGAATACAACATTTTTTCCTATTGCTTCTCTTAGCCAGACTGGATTATTCTCAACATTTTCTCTTGTTAATACGATCACTTTCCTGCCGTAAAATTTCTCAATTTTTTCAAGATCAGTACCCATGAGATTTGAGGTGTAGAATTCGGCATAGATGATATCGGCTTTCCTCACAGCCTCCAGTCCTTTTACTGTAATGTCTTTTTCATCGTATAATCCAAGTCCGATAAAGGTAAGCATAGTCCATTATATTGACAGCAATACTTGTAACTCTTGCCATAGAAACCTATAAACTTCATGTAATCTTAAATTAGTTGATGATGCTTGACAGGAAAAAATTAATTGATATCGGTATCGCAATAGGCAGCATAATAGGATATATTACAATAGTGGCGGGAGTAATAATGACTATTTTATTGCTTCAAACGATTTTTACAGGTGAATATATTTAATTTCATAATGGAAAGACATGGAATCCCTGTGCGTCAGAGTCCCAAAGAAATCAGGTGAAATTACAAGGCAAGAACTTATCGGGCTCGGGGCATTCGATAAGAACCTTAAAATAAAACAGGATGGTGAAGACCTTCTCATCCCCATCCTCATGCCTGTTGAAGGATTCGGAGAACTTTCAAAAGATGATTTTGAAATACTACAAAAAGAAGATTCATTAGGCGAGGTAATTGGAGCTTATGAAATACTGGGGGATATTGCCATTATTGACCAGCACGAAAGCGATGCGAAGGAAATGGCAAATATCCTGATAAAATCCAGGAAAATAAGAACCGTTCTCCAGGCTGAAAGCCCAATTGAAGGTGAGTACAGGACGCGAAAGTTTTCCTTCCTGGCAGGGGAAAATAGAACTGAAACCCTGTACAGGGAAAACGGCTGCAGATACCATCTCGATATTGCTATGGTATATTTCACCCCGCGGCTTTCGACTGAAAGGATGAGAATAGCAAACCGGGTTAAAGCCGGGGATAAAGTCGTGGATATGTTTGCTGGTGTCGGGCCTTTTTCCATCCTGATTGCAAAAAAATTCCCTTCATCGAATGTGATTGCCATAGATAAGAACCCGGTCGCAATTAAATACCTCAGGGAAAATATTCGTCTTAATAAGGTAAAGAATGTTGAGATAAGAGAGGGAGACGCAAGGGAGGAAGTTAGAGGGATCCTGGATGCAGACCGCATTATTATGAACCTGCCGCACAGCAGTATAGAGTTCCTTGATACGGCATTAAGGATAATAAAAAGGGGTGGAATTATCCATTTATATGCAATTACTCATGAGGATGATTTATTTGAGGGAACATTGAAACAAATTGAGAATATAGCGCAGCAGTTTAATTTCCAGGTAGTACCACTTGAGCGGAGGATTGTAAGGCCCTATGCCCCTTATCAGTATAATATCTGTATTGATTTTGAAGTGATATGAGATACTGCAATTTCTATAGAACATCCAGTACTTCCGAGTTAGCTTAGTTCCGAACAAGCTACTCTGAATACTCTATTTAACCTCAAATCAAATACTTCTATTTTCCATCACAAAACGAAAAATGAGACTCTTTTGCATTTATTTTTG
>CABMII010000044.1 GCA_902386255.1 uncultured archaeon | reverse complement strand
CGGCGGAAATTTTTGGCAAACTTCAGCTTGGAACATTCATTCCCAACTGAATAAAGATTTTGTTAGACCCACAGTTTACTTAGCGCTGCTATTTGATTTTGATGATTTCTTATAAACTCCGGTAAGATAGAAGAACTAACTTGCTCAATCATACAATCACCTAATATACTTATTCTACCTTTTACTATTTAAGTGTAATGTTTACCACCTAATTACATATTTATAACAGGAATGTGTATTTACAGGCATGTCTGCCGAGTTTGTTACAATAAAAATATCCAAAGGCACATTTGAACAACTAAAAGAATATCGTGATAAAAACGAATTAAAATCAATTACCTTAGCAATACAAAAAGGTGTAGATTGTTTAAGTGCTATAGAAGAGATTCAGAAAAAATTAGAAGAACAAAAAGAAAAACAGGAATATTATGAAATACAAGAGATAATAATTAAAAACTTAATCGAAAATACTATTAGAAACTGGCTGGAAACTGTTGACGAAAAAAAAGTAGCAGATTCGATTCGCTACGCATTGCAATCTTTTAAAGAAATAAAAAAAGATCCTTCTTTTGAAGTTTTTGAAAATAAAGACAAGATAATACGAGAAATATTTGAGAAATATATCAAAATAATAATAACGACTTTGGAAACTACTGAGTTCAAAAGTGACACAAAAAATAAAATTTCAGCTATGTTTCTTGAGCAGTTACTAACATTTGATGAAGTTATGTAAGAATGCGTAAGGCTTAAACACAAATATTATCATGCTTTGAAGCCCTTATAAAATTATAGAAAACGCAAATACGGAATGAACACAGGCTTTTATTTTTCGCATCTGCGTTCATCTGCGTTTATCTGCGGTTCCTTATTTTTCATCGGAAAATTTGACAGGATTTACAGGATGGACAGGATGATAACAAATCCTGTTATCCCCTCTAAAGGTAATCGCCACGCTGCTTATTCCGATAGCCGCAGCAAAATGCCCGACCGCCTCGCCATGATAATTGCCCTGTCCAGCGCAATTAGCCCGATGGCGAAATAGAAAATCCCAAGCCCGAACCCTATCATCACATTTGCCTCGCCAAAACCGTAGAATGAGCGCATATATTCAAGGAAATACGTAAGAGGAATCGCACGCGCCACTATCCGGGCGCCTTCAGGCAACACGGAAACCGGATAATAAATCCCGCAAATGAACATCATCATGCCTGTTATCGTCCATGCAGCTACTTCTGCGCGCTGGCCGAACCTGAGAATCGAAATGCAGACCAGGATTCCAACCGATGCTGAGGTCAGGAAAAGCCCTGCCATGAAAACCAGCACCGGGGTCACGCCCGCTATCAGGAAATTAAAACCAAAAGCGTAGAAGCTGATAACCATCAGGATAATAAAAACAAGGCTGCTGCGCAGTATGCCGAACAGCAGCGAGCCAAATATCAGGTGATGACCCCTGATGGGCGCTATGAATGTGTGTTTTATGCTTTTACTCCACATATCAAACAGCATCACGTATGCGATATCTATCTGGCAGACCTGGATGATGCTAAATGCTATCGCCCCAATCAGGATAAAAGAAATGGTATTAGGGCTCAATGAAAAAAAAGTACCCATAAGACCGATAGACATAAGACCGATAAATGTCCAGAATATCACTTCAAAAATAGTAAAGAAATTCCTTTTTGCCATTATCCAGCTTTTGTAAAATGAAGCGGAAATCCTCCCTGCTTCAAGATTTGGGTTTAGCATCGGCAACTCCATCTTTAGATTTCAATTTTGGCAGCAAAATATGAAACGTGCTCCCGTTTCCATCGCTCTCGGCCCATATGGAACCATAATGCTTTTCGATTATGTTCTTACATATAGAAAGCCCTATCCCGGTACCGCCATATTTTCTTTTCGTTGAGCCGTCTACCTGGTAGAACCTTTCAAAAATGCGTGAAAGGTGGTCAGGAGGGATTCCTATGCCCGTATCTTTTATGCTTATTTTAACCTGTTCTGTGAAATCTTGCGATATTACGGTTACTTTCCCGTGTTGAGGTGTGAATTTTATTGCATTTGCAAGCAGGTTTATTATAACCTGGGTAAGCCTTTCTTCATCCCCCCATATCCTGGGAAGAGGCCGGGCATCCTGGAATAAGGAGATTTGGTTTTCTTTTGCCAGGGGCTGCATATCCAGGATGCATTTTGACAGCATATCGTTTATTGAAACCAATCCGAATTGCAGCCCCAGCTTGTTTTTTTCAAGATGGGAAATATCCAGTAATTCTTTAATAAGATGTATTAACCTCTCCGAGTTGCGATGAATTATTCCAAGGCTCCTTTTCTGTTCTTCATTTATCGTGCCTATTGCTCCGTCATTAAGCAATTCAACAAACCCCTTAATGGATGTTAGAGGTGTCAATAATTCATGGCTTATGTTTGATATAAACTCAGTTTTTATCCTGTCTGATTCCTTGAGTTCTGCGTAGGATTCTTTTAGTTCTTGTTCCAACCTGAGCTTTTCAGTGATATCCTTAATAACCACCACATATTTTCTATTCCCTTTAATCTCTGTGTGGGCATGGGATACATACAGATATCTTACCTCACCATTTTTTGTTATTATTTTTGTTTCATAAGGTAACTCAATGCCGTTTTGTACCTCATGCCAGCGGTCAAGCATGAAATCTTCCATATCTCCTGAGATAACTTTCATGAAAAATTGTCCGATCAATTCTTGCCCGGGCCAGCCCAGTATATTGAAAGCTGAATCATTCCCGAACTCAAACCTGCCCTTTTCATCCACTACAAATATTCCATCCATGGATGATTCGATTATCGTCCTGAGATACCTTTCAGAATCGTATAATTTCTTATGTGCTTCCTTTATTTTCTCTTCAAGATTTTCTTTATACTGTTTAAGTTCCAAAACATTGTTTTCCAGGCTGCCGCACAATCTGGCATTTTGAACCACGGATGATGCCTGCGATGCGACAATGGTTACAAAATTAATTTCTTCATCCGTGAACCGGCGCGGCTCTGCCCAATAGATATTCAACAGACCTATTACCTTCAATCCTTTTTTCATGGGAGTGAATATCTGGGATGAAAATCCAAGTTCCTTTGATAAATCATGCCATGGCTTATCTTTGGGTTCTTCAAAGACATTTGGGACAGGATAGTATTTACCTGTCTCCAATACCGTGCCTGAAGGACTTGATGCTAAAGGTACCCCCGCCTTTTTTGCAGCGTCGTATACCCGTTCGATGTAGTCTTGCGGCAGACCGTATGATGCTACCATCCTGATGATATTATCCAGTTCATCGACCAGCATTATGGTTCCGCATTGTGCATCTGTCGCTTTGCATGTGATTTTAAGGATGCTTTGTAAGACATCGTTAAATTCAAGTGAGATATCTATTGAGGCAATATCGGATAATGCTTTGAGTTTTGATTTTTCAATGTTTTCCATTTTTTAAAGTTCCGGGTTTTGAGGACATGAAACAGCACTCGCTCCATGCAAGAAGAATAAACATGTACCGCAGTCAATACATTCCACAAACGGCTGGTTGTTCATTGATTTTTTAACAAAGAACGGGTCTGCCAACTGCGGCCTGCATATTGCAACAAGGTCTGCTTTCTGTTCCGAAACAACGCTGTTTGCATATTCAAGACTTCGTATATTGCCTGCGCATATCACAGGCACATCAACGGCATCGCGTATAGCCTGAGCGAGATGCACATGTACGCCTTCGCCCATATCCATTGTGGGCGCCATGTGTTTCATGCTTGCGTACGTTCCGGCACCGACACTTATGACACTGGCACCGGCTTTAACAAGACGAGGAGCGATTTTTCCGGTCTCATCGAGGGTAAGCCCGCCATTAACGAATTCATCTGCGCTGATGCGGCACGATATCGGCGTATCCCCGACTTTTCTTTTTACTTTTTCTATTATCTCGGTAAAGAAGAGCGCCCTATCAGCGCCGTATTCATCCTTGCGCTTATTCGAATATTGTGAAAGGAATGCGCCTATCAGGTAACCAAAAGCGCCGTGAAGTTCAATCAGTTCCGCCCCCGCTTTTTTTGCCCTGCCTGCAGCCTCCGCAAAATCATCCTGTATCTTTTTTATCCCGCTCCTGTCAAGTTCAACCGGTTTCTCTTTCATAACCGGGCATGGTATGGCGGATGGGGCGACAAGCGGGTGTCCTGTCATCACCGAAAGGGTCTGCCTTCCGGCGTGTAACAACTGGACTGCCGGTACTGCGCCGTTTTCCCTGATGAGCGAAAAAAGTTCTTTTAGTCCGGTTACATATTTGTCATGGTTGATTTTCAAAGCATTTGTGTGCGGGGTTCCATTATCCGAAACAGCCACGCCACCGACAATTACAAGACCGCTTCCACCCTTTGCGAGCTTTCCATACATCCTAAGCAATCTTTCGGTAACAAGCCCATCGGATGTGGCATAATTTGTCTGGCAGGCCGGAAAAACAATACGGTTAGGCAGGGTAATTTTATTAATCCTCAGAGGTTCAAATACACTATTTAAGCTCATAGATTAAGATATTGCGTTTGTTTTATTTGAACATTTCTAAGAATCTGATAAATTTGCTTTTATGCGGCAGTTTGTAATTAATGAAATTAAAGGGTCTCTTTGGTTTTCTGTATCATTAAAGCCAATTTAATTAACCTGTTAATGGTCTTGCGCATGCTTATCAATCCCTCATCGTCTTCTTTTGCCCCTTCTGCACCCATGTCCTTTGACCAGAAAGTCCCGCCAAGGTTTGCCCCGAACGACCCGCCCCCGGCAGGAATCGCTTCGTTTATGACATAAAAATTAAGTATTGCCTGGATAGAGGGTTCCTGTCCGCCGATGCGGTCTCCTCCTACTGCAAGAGCGGCACCGGGTTTGTTCAGGATAAAATGCGGGTCATGCGCCGCAACCGCCCTGCACCTGTCCATTATGACCTTTGTCTGGCCGCTAACCGTGCCCTGATAGACAGGCGTGCCGATTATAAGCGCATCAGCCCATTTGAGTTTTGAATAGACCTCCTGCATATCATCATTGTGGATGCATCCTTTCTTCTCGCGTATGCAATAATCGCAGTGGATGCAGAAGTTTAGCTTTTTCCCCATTGCAGAGAAGTATCCTGTCTCTACATCGCACTTCTCTTTTGCATAACTTAATGCTTCCTGCACGATATAATCGGTGGCTCCTTTTCTGGGACTGCCGCAAATGCCGAAGAGTTTGATTTTTTCATCTCCCACAATGTTCACCTTTTTAGTTACAGATGATTCTGGTTTATCAAATAACTTTTTGTGTTAGCATTAATTTTAAGTACAATCGCTCACCACAATAATATTGGAGGTTTAGTAATGGTTGAACAATGGGATGATTTCAGAAGATTTGAAGAAATGATGAACCGGATGTTTGAAGAATTCTGGGGAAGACCGAGCCGGCGGCGTTTGCTGCCAGCGGGAGAACGCGGAGCGGTTGTGCCTGCCGAATACAGGGAGCCATTCATAGACGTGATCGAAACCGATAAAGAAGTAATCGCAACAGCTGAGATGCCAGGTCTTGAAAAGCAGGATATCAAGATAAATGTCACAGAGGACAGGCTTGAGATATCGGCAGAGACAAAGCAGGAAGAAAAGAAGGAAGAGAAGGGCTATGTGTACAGGGAAAGGAGAAGCGGGAGTTATTACCGGGCGATTTCCTTACCGTCGCCAGTCGATCCCGACAAGTCAAAAGCCTCATATAAGAACGGTGTTCTTGAAATAAAAATGCCAAAGACCGAGGTCAAGAAGAAAACACCGCTGAAGATTGAGTAATAAGGGATGGCTTGCGAGCCATTTCCTTTTCAAGGGATAGGGAATTATGAACCGCAGAAGAGGTACAGGGAGTCGTGCCATAGAAGGCGGGATTCCTTGAGATTTGAATACTTTCACACCACTCTCATTATCTTTATTATCTCAAAAATCGAATTGAATTCATACTAAAAAGATAAAGTATATCTAAAGATAACTTTAGAGAATAAAACTGTCTACACTGAATCATTATGCCTCTAAAAGCAAAAATAGAAGGAAAAACCGTCATCTCTATAGGTTTGAGTGATGAAGAATGGGATGACCTTAAAAAAGCCGCCCGCTTTAGTAAAAGCTCAATAAAACTATTATGCTGCGATAGTTCACCATATTTAAGAATTAGTAAATTAGGTACCAAGCATTTTGTTCATAAAACAAAAAACAATTGTAATTGGAAACCTGAGTCTATTGACCATCTAAGATTAAAAGAAATAATTTTCAATGTTTGTAAAGAAGAAGGATGGAATGTTGAACCAGAATACAGCTTAAATGATTGGATAGCAGATATTTTCGCCACAAAGGGGAATACAAAATTAGCTTTCGAAATACAATGGAGTCGCCAGACTCATGAAGAAACAAAAAGACGACAAGAAAAATATCTAAAGGATGGGATAAATGGAATTTGGTTCTTTAGATATATACCACAGTCGTTAAAAGTAGATAAAGAAAATCCGGCATTTGAATTATTAAAAAAAGATAGTAATTATTTTCTCTCAATTGGTTTGAATGAAATAGAAATCGAGTCAGCAATAAAAAATTTCTTGAATGGAGATATTGAATATAGAAAAAAATTAACTTATAAAAAGAATCAAATAGCACAGATTTTCAAGTTTGAAATGAAATGTTGGAGATGTGGAAGAATTACTCCAGTCATTTCTGTTTATTCATGTTATGTTTCTCATTGTGGTCACGAACATTGCAATATATCCTTATCCGATGAAGACTTAGGGATGGAAATCGCTTCATTGCAGAAAAAAGGATTGAAGGAACTTGATGATTTAGCGCCGATTGAAAAACGTTATAGTAAAACAATGGGTAATTCTTATTACTCAAATGGTTGTAAATTTTGTGGAGCGATAGTAGGCGAATGGTTCCTTCGAGATGAACTTTTAGATTTTCTATATACAAATCCTCAGCCCATTTTAAAGGTTCCTTTTGTATCCAAACAAGAGCCTGAAGATTATGAACATTGGTATGTAAAAGGAAACGAAGGGTTTTGTGAAATATAAAATTCGTCGTATTAATTATAGAACTGCGCCTGAATTAAAATATAAAAATCAAATGAACCGATGGAAATATCAAAGCCATGAGCATTCAGTCTGATGCCTTTCGGATTTCTAATCCGAGGTCGATGACTGCAAACGATAGGCGTCTCCGATGCGAAGCAGCGGCGCCGTTACAAGTAGAAAAAGTTTTTACCCTATATACCTCAAATCCTCATCAGTTGAAGGCGGTGCCTGTCCCTGTTCCATTTCGCGAAGTTTCGCCACAATCTTTTCCATCTCGGAAGCCCGCTCTTCGAGAGCTGCCATATCGACTTCTATCTCAAGAACTTTGCACAGCACTTTCAGCACTGCCTGTGCGCTCTTCGGGTCAACGAGATAACCCGATGTAACACCCATAAGACATGCTGCATCAATCCCGCGAAGCTCGCTTAAACCCAGAAGCAATCCGGATGCGCCGACAATACCCCCGGCAGGTTCGTTTGCCTTGAATTCCACGCCATATTTTTTAAGCTCTTTCACAAGTTTTATGTTATTTGCAGCCCCCATGACAGATTCAGTTTCAACAAGCTGTCCCACACCATAACCCCCGAGTGCGTATATGCGTTCAACCTTGAATTCTTCCGCAATATCAAGGAAAGCGCCGCATAGCTCATAATGGCCTTCGTTCGTAGCGCTCTGGTGGTCACCCACAAGTAGCAGAAGGTCGTGTTTTCCTTTTGATTTATATGCAAAAAGCTCGTTCCTGACAAGCCTGATTGTACCGTCATCTTCAACTATTACCTGGGGGGGAAAATGGGGTGAGTAAATCTCCATTATTTTTTTCGCGCCGAGTTCCTCGACCATATGTTCAGCTACCAGTTTTCCGACATGCCCAACGCCAGGCAGCCCCTCAATCAGTACCGGGCTCTTGAGCCGCGGTTTTTTACCCCGCAATATTGTAGTTTTAATCATAATTATGCCTTCCTGGTCATCCTTCTGTATTTCCCGTATCTGTCTTCAAGAGAAAACCGTGCCGGCCGTGAGTACTTTGTCTGGGAACCGCACACAGGACAAACTTCTTTGAGCGTATATCTCCCGCATTGGCATTTTCTTATTTTTGATACCATAATCTTTAGGTATTTTGTTCGGTATATCTGTGGAATTCTCCGCTTCCGCCTGCTTTTTCAATAATTTTAATGGCAGATTGCGCTGATTTTTTAAGAATGCCTTCAGCTTTTTTATAATCCGGGGCTATTACATGTATCCGGTATCGTGGCGCCCCGATATAAGAGATATCCACTTTGACCGCCTCGCCATCTGCTTCATTAGCTGCAATCAGCGCTTTCTTTATATACGCAATCCCATCCGGGAGGAAACATGTGAGGTCAACATAGCCTGAAATATCCACCTGTGGCTTTTTTAAATTCTCGTTCGCCACCTTTGTGATTGCATCTGCAATCTCTTTGGGAACCCCGATTTTTGTCAGGGCAGCCGTCCCGTCGTACCTTGATTTTTCAAACGCTGAATATACTCTTCCGAATTTTTCATATAAGAGGCTGATTAATTGATTAAGGTCCTCGGGTGTTTGTTTAGTGGTTTTGGCCACGTACTGTATCCATTTCTCGGCTTTTTGTTCGTTCTTCCATTCCTGGATTTTTTCACGGCGCTGGTGTTCATTAACATCTTTAAGCGAAAGGTCAATATGATGTTTGGCCGTATCCACGTACAATACTTTGCATACTATCTTCTGGCCTTCCCTGACATGGTCACGTATGTATTTTACCCAGCCCGAGGCTACGTCAGAAATATGGATTAACCCCTCTTTATGCCCGTATTCATCCAGTTCTACAAATGCCCCAAAATCAGTAACTCTTTTAACGCTACATACGACGAGGTCGCTGGCTTCAGGCCAGCCGGTTCTTTCCATTACTCAAGAACCTCAACGATTTGCGTTTTTATGAATGCCTTCCCGCCGGTAGGTTCGGAAAGTGTTCTTCCGCATACAAGACAGGTCACAGGAGAGCTTGCGCATCCAAAAATGACTTGCTCATTCTCGCAATCGTTACACTTTACTTTTAAAAATCTGCTTCTTGGTTCCATGATTATGACTCCACAAGTTCGAATTTCCCTGCCCTGAAGCATTTGGGTTTAAGATGCGCTTTCTTGCATTTCGTGCATCTGTACCTGAGATTTACGCGCTTTGTGGGCTTGTCCCCACCAGGCACTTTTGAGAATTTTCCGGAGTTTCCTATTCCTGTATGTCTTGCCTTTTGCCTCGAAATACGGGTCAACGTCGAAGCCTGTCCTTTTTTTACCCTTTCCACTACATGCGGAGTATGAGTTTTGCAAACAGGACAGTAAGTATTGAAATTCTTTGGTATTTTCATGAAATCACCTTTTAACCTGTAATTTGAATGGCTGCTTTACGGTTGATTAAAGCTTTAGCATTAACGGTCGATAAAACAGCAATATCTTCTTTTGCTAAAGTATAATTGCGTCCATCGACTCCGACAAATGTCGGAATGTCTTTTAGCAAACGCACCACAATGTACTCTTTACTTATATCCTTTTTGTCTTCAGGAGGAGTTTCTATTGGAGTCTCTTTTTTCTCAATTTCCGGGGTTGCTACCTCGCGGGAACCGGGCGCTTGTTTCTCTTTTTTTATTATTTTATCAAGAAGTTCTCTCCTGATTTCGGTATTCAAGTCAAGCAGCCGTTCATAGAACCGCCGTTCCTCCTGAGTCATTGACTCAATATCCTGTTTTTCTTTCTGTTTGGATGAGGCGCGAAGGGATGCTTCCTTGATTATCTTGCCAATTCGTCTCTCGATAATGTTCTCTATGGATTTCCTTGCGGTTTTAAGCTCGTCGTCGATAATTGCATATTTTGTGCTGTAATTGTCTTCAATCCTGTTTTTTTCATCCTGGAGTTCGCGTATCTGTCATGCCACTTTTTCATAGAAATCATTCTCAAGAGGGACAAGTTTTGATTTTCTCTCTTCCCTCAGGATATTATGGAGGTTGATTCTCGGGTTTTCAGGATTATCAGGCATATTCGGCTGCTCCGCGGCACATGAGATACATTGCCGCATACTCTGGCAAAGTGTTGATACCTTCTGTGACAGTAAAGCTTTTTCCTTTCATTTCAACCTTGGAGTTCTGAGGCTTTAGCGGTTTCAGGACATCGATTTTTGTTTCTTTTTCGCTGAATACCACAGCGTCATTCAGCGGCTCGAATTTCGTTAACCCGGCAAGCGTGAGTGGAACGACCCGCATCCCCGAGCCGCCATGCAGGGACGAAGGCATGCGGATGAGACGCCTGATGTCGGCTGTGACGGGTTCATCAGTGTGGGCGCTGCCAAGATTGATGCTGTTCTCATCTATCGCCTTCTGGACAATTGCATCAAATATAAAAGAATCATCTATGTTTCCCTGGTTTTCTATCCTGTCCAATGTTTCGGGGCTGTTTGACATATTTCTGATTTTCTTGAACGTTATCGTCGCTTCCCGTTTGTAATCCATTAAATCATGTGACATTAAAAAGTTCCGGACTCTGTTTTTATTGATTCCCACTTCCTCTGCAATTTTTTCCATTCCTATTTTGCGATTTTCATTCTTCATCAGGATTATACGATTAGCAATATCTTCGGGAAGCGTATCATAATTCGGTTTCTTCGAATAATAATTTCTCATGAGCTGCGCAATTTGATCCAGGGCTTCTGTTTCATTTTTAATCGAAATATCTCTTAGAAACTGGACCAGATATTTACTGATGCGTTTCCCCCATCCGAATCCTCCATATTTATCTTCAAAAGAAATTATTTTCCTTGATGTATCAAGTTCTTTTCTCTTAAATTTCCCGTCATCATATACCTTATGCTTTGCAGGGTTGAACAGGAAATCTGTACTTAATCCAGTCCCGCTGACGTAATCCACAATCTCCCTGCGCTCTGCGCTTTCAAGCTCCAGGACTTTCGGGTCGCGCACATGGATATGATACCCGCGCCCCCCTGAGAACACGACGCTAATGTTGTTTTCAGGAAACCCGAAATCCTCAAGCAGGAAATCAAGAAGCTTTGTGGTTTCGGTTTTCACATTGGAAAGCATCTCAGCATACGACCTTGCCTTCGCGGGCAGATGGTCGGCATCAAGGTCGAAAATCAAATCAGCGCCCTGCCATTGTTTCTCTTTCATGGTAGCGGCGCCGGGAAAGCGGTAATACGCTGCCGAATGGTACACATGCGCGGGCACCATACCCCGGATGTAATCAAAAGCTTCGTTCTCTCTTGAAAACGCCTTATGGCGGCGCATTACCACCTCTGGCAGCTCATCAAAGAATATGAAACCCCATTCGCGCTTCGAAAGCTCCGGCGGCAGGACAAGCTTGCTGGCTCTGTAATAATCCCCGAATCTTTTGCGAAGATACTGCTTTGTCCTGAAGTTCATGGATTTTTATTGTCCTGTAACCTTACAAGTGGGGATAGTTCTCCGTTAACATTTTAGGTGGATCCCATAAAAACCATCACTTTTTAACGAGAAGTTATTCGGCAGAAAGATTCTCCCTAAAGGCGTCTCATTCTATCAGTTTTCGCCAAATAATCCATTCCATATAAATCATCAAGCATCAAATCGGTGTCGTAAGATTCATCCATTATAAACTTGCCAATTTGTGTGAATGTTTCATTTATTAACTTTCCTATATTATTGTCGAATACTATGATTACTGGGGCATCATCATTGAGTTTTGAAGTATACTCATGCTTATTTGAAAGTTCAAGATATTTTTTTATCCCTTCAATTGATGAATTATGTGAACGTATTTTGGCATCTAATTGAGTTCTTGTATTTGGCATTCCTATTTGATTTTCTTTATAAAATTGTTCAATAGTTTTTATAACTCTGTAGGTAACTATTGCCTTACCTATTGACTGAATTGGATCGTTAGCAATTTCATTAATTCGTTTTAGGACTTCCCAACAAGTATATGATTCACCAGAACTATTTCTTGGAACTGATTTGAAGGCAAATTTTGCAGTAATTAGTTCCGAAAAAAAAGTATTAAGCTTGTCTATAATCTTTTCATTCACAAAAGGCTCATCATTATAATTAAACCTAAATGATGATTTAAACATCGGTGTTTCTTGATACAGTGATGGTCTATAGCTACCTGAATTCGCTATTAATGCATATGATGCGCAACCAATTATCTTGTTAGAATATTTTGTCAAAATTTTATTTAATGTTTCAGTATTATTATCTACATATTGCTCAACAAGTTGCCTTGCTAACTTTTCGCCCTCCTCACTCATCGAATAACTGAATCGGTTAATAAGATTATATTGAACAAGTGTATTAATTGACTTCAATTGCGAATCGGTAAGACCTGCTTCATATCTAATTCCCATATGTATTGTCCGAATTGTATCAAATATTTCATATATATCATTTGTTGAATAATGCATTTCAAATTTACGTCTGAAGTTATCTATTATCTCTCCAGAATATTTGACTTCTGTTACAGACTTTCGAATTCTCGGCGTCTCGGGTGGGGTAGTTATTGAATAATGTTTTTTCTTGAAATCTTCAAGATTCATCGTCCCCATACTACCATTACAGCCACTGCAAATAGGTCTTAAATTGGATATATCATCTGTCCCACCATTTGCTTTTGCTTTATTATGTCCCACTTGAAAGTTGCTATAGTTTATAGTAAGACCACACACATAACATTTCCCCTCTAAAGAATTTTTATTGTAAATACGCCAGACAGAATCTCTTACACTTTTAGGAATACTCATAACAATCACTTACTTTTTCAAAGAACATTGCTAATAAAAGATATTGCTAATAAGAGATAAATTTTTCTTTATGTGGCCAACTTGGTCAAGTTTTATATAGAATGCGGTGTTCCTAAGAATGAGCAGAATTATGGTGATGAAGAGAAGTTGCGCTTTAGTTGTGATTGCTTCGCTACTACTTTTATTTATTTCTGGATGTATCGATTCTTCTACTACTGCACCAAATACTCCTCCTAAAGCGATCATAATTGCATTGGGATCCGCTATTGAAGGAGAATCTGCGGATTTTGATGGGACAACATCTACAGCTTCCGATGGTTATATTGCATCATATCAATGGGATTTTGGAGATGGTCAAACCGGAACAGGAGCTAAATCGCCCCATATATATTCAAATGCTGGAACTTATGTAGCGTCACTGACGGTTATCGATAATCATGGATTAAAGGATACAGATTCAATTAAGATTATCGTTCTTAAAAAAACAAATTCAAAACCAGTAGCATACGGATACATCACTACAATAACATTGGATAAAATGAACACAGAATTGATAGATGTTAACGATAACTACGATAAATATGAAGTGGAAGATAATGTTGGAACTATCAATTACCGAGATTATACTTACCAGACCCACAGGGTAACTCTTTGGAGAAATGAAGCCGAAAGAATTGTTAACAATGTTGTAGCGTATGAGCTTACAACAGCGCTTCCATCAAGTTCTGGTTCTAAAGTATTCGGATATGTTACTACTATCACATTTGACGAAAAAACAGAATTAATAAAATTTAGCGATAATTATGATAAATATGACGTTGAAGACAATGTTGGAACTATTGATTATCGAGGTTATACCTATGTGATAAATAGAGTAACTCTTTGGACAGGCGATACGAAAAGAATCATTAACAATGTTGTAGCGTACGATTTAGGAAAGAGAAATTTCTATTAATATGGTTGCTACTTTTCCCTTATCTTGTAAGAGTATTTGCATCTAATATTCTCAGAAACATGGCTTCATGGTTTTCCTATCCGCGCGCCCGACTGTTAAAATATGTGTTGCAGGTTTCAAGCCGCTAATCCCCTCATTCCTATTTCTCTAATCCCAGCCTCCCATCCTCCGACCGACCCGCCCCTCCTGCAAACGCGCGCCCTCCCGCTGCGGCTTAGGGTGCGATGATGCAAACCTCAATGAATTTTAACCACCGAGCGCACAGAGGACACAGAGGACACAGAGAAAAGGGTACAAATCTCTGTGCTCTCTGTGTCCTCCGTGGTAAAATTTCCTTGTTTGTTATTCTCTGAAAAATGACCGCATCGGTTTTCTATCGGCGCGCCGAACTGTCGAAAATATTTAAATCGGAGTTCGTTTTGAGTTAGTATGGAGTTCGTTGTCTATGACGAGCCTCGCCTATGCGGTCTTTGCGCTCTTAGCGGTGAGTAATCTATACCCCAAACCGCAAAGAACGCAAAGAAATAAAATTATACAACATCTAAAGTAACGTTTTCTATAAACCGTAACGTATTTCTTTCCTGCGCATGATGTTTGAATGTGCGAATCGAAACAAGGGATTTTAATCTTGACCTCACTCTTTCCTGCGGGCAGGTCTTCAGGTGGGAAAAAAACGAGCGTTGGACCGGTGTTGTAAACGGAAAACTTATCCGGGCAAAACAGGAGGGCACTGAGGTTATCATCGACTCGCTGCTTGACAAAAAATTCATCCGGGATTATTTCAGGCTCGACGATGATATGGAGAAAATATACGCCTCCATCAACAGGGATGAAAAAATAGATTCGCTAATCCGGAAATACAGGGGACTGCGCCTCATACGCCAGGACCCGTGGGAGTGCCTGGTATCGTATATCTGTTCAAGCAACAACACAATCAGGAACATCAGGAATTCCATAAGGCGCATGTGTGAATGTTTTGGAGAAAAAATCGATGACGGATATTATTCATTTCCCGCACCTCTTGCGCTGGCGGATGTAAAATTTTGCGACATGGATCAATGCAGGCTCGGTTTTCGCGCCCCCCGTGTCCTTAAAATCGCATCCATGATAGCTAACAATGAATTTGACTTGTACGGGATAAAAAATCTGTCATACGAAGAGGGGCGCAGGGAGCTTATGAAAATAGAAGGCGTGGGGAATAAGATTGCTGATTGCGTGCTGCTTTTTGCATTCGGGAAGCTTGAATCATTTCCCGTGGATACGCATATCGAACAGATAATGGAGAGGTTCTATGGCGACAAATTCAAAGGTTCGAAGAGCAAAAAGAGGGAAGAGATAGCCGAATTTGCACGGGAATATTTCGGGGAATATTGCGGATATGCGCAGGAATATTTATATTTGGAAGATTTAGGATAAAATGAGATGAGCAGGATATTATTCGCAGTTTCCTTGTCAATTCCATAATTATACAATTGTCATTTTATGCTCGCCAGATATGGGTATCCTTAAATTATAAGAAAGTCAATTAAAGCCTATGATTCATATCCTTGGAAATATCGATAAGTGGAAGTGCGAATACAAAAAATGCGGCGCCAAATGCTGCTCCGAAGGTATCCAGCTTACAATCGAGGATATAAAAAGAATTAAAGGGCTTGGGTATTCACCCGAGGATTTCCTGGATTTTGATGAAGAAAACAATGTATTCAAGATCAAGGGAAAAGATGGAAAATGCTATTTCACAGGTAAAAAACTCGAATGCACAATACGCGAGAACGAGCCTCTTGTATGCCGTTTGCTTCCCTTCAGGATTGTTGAGGTCTCATATTCAGATGAACCGTTGATGAAGCTCAGGCCGGTCGTGGACTGTCCCGGAGTAGGGCAGGGCAAGAAAATCGACAAGAAAAAAATAGAAGCCGATGCGACATCTTTCCTGCGTGAGAACCAGGAACTTAAGAGGGATATCAAGAAAAAAGGCAAGAAAGGCGTTATTGCGGAGCTTTGAATTTATCAGCTATCTCCGAAACCAGCTTCTCCCTGTTTTCAAGCGTCACCGTATAAACCGCAAACTCTTTCCTTATCCTCTCCGCAACCGGATGACTCGATTTCTGGTGCAGCACCACGAGCATATTCTTATCAGAATCAAGCACCTCTTCCACCGCACGAATAAATTCAGGCGACTTGAATTCCATGGGCGCGATTTCATCTATAACTATCAACTCCGTGCTCATGGCATTCTTTATAGCAGCCACCCCGATATCGTTTAAATCCGAAAGATTGACATGATAACTGCCCACGCGCAGACCGGCGCCCTGTTTGTGGTCAAGAATCCCATGCTTTCCCGTAGCGATATCTCGTATTTCAAATCCCACGCGCTCTCCTTTTTCCCTGATGTCGGCGCTCGTCATGCCGCCGTATGCGCATGTGAGTTGCTTTAGCACGTTGCGGCAGACCGTGGATTTTCCAGAGCCCGGCGCTCCTGTAATGGCCACCCGTATCATAATAAAAAATACACCTCTAAAGACTTAAAGAAACCTATAAAGGTATTAAATCAAATCTAATCCTGATGAACTTCCAGATTCTTGATGCAGATTACACATACAGCGATGGCAAGCCGGTGGTACGGCTTTACGGGAGGGATGAATCCGGGAACAGCGTCTGCTGCTCGGTGCCTGGTTTTGAACCGTATTTTTATGCAAAAGCTGAGCCTGAAATGGCAGCGACTCTCCAGGAGAAATTCAAAGAACATATAAAAAGGATCGAAGTGGTTTCGCGGTTTGAACCTGTAGGCTATTTCAAAAACAAAACCAGCATGTTAAAAATCATCCTCTTTGACCCGAAAAGCGTACCTATCATCCGCGATGAGGTCAGGAAAATGGTGGATGAAATATACGAAACAGACATACTGTTCCGGAACAGGTGCATGGTGGATAAAGGACTCGGCGGCATGGGCTGGGCAAAAGCTGAACCGGAAGGGAATCCGATGAGCAATGAAGTCTTAAGCAGCGTCAGGATAACGTCGGGGAAAGTCGAACCGGTTGAAATCCTGAAAAACGCCCCGCTTCGGCATCTTGCATTCGATATCGAGTGCCTGCCCCTGAACGGCGCTATGCCGGTACCCGAAAATTCACCTATAGTCCTGATGAGCCTTGCTTTTGCTCCCGATTTTGAGGGCAAGAAAACACTTGTGCTCGTTGGGAAGGATGCAAGAATAGAAGGTGAAACCGAGAGCTGTGGCAGTGAAGAAGCGATGCTTCGGCGGTTTTTCGATATAATCAGGGAATACGACCCCGATATCCTTGTGGGATACAACTCAAACGGTTTTGATATTCCATATATCGTTGACAGGATAAAAACGCTCAATAAAAAAAGAGCAAGGATAGAGCCGATAGCAGGGAGGGACGGCAGGACTCTCTATTACAGGAAAATCGGGAATGTCACAAGAATAAGCGTGATGGGGCGCATTGCTGTGGATGTGCTGCCGCTTCTGCGCCGCGAGTTCAGCCTGAAGCAGTACACGCTGAGGAATGCAGCAAAGGACCTCCTCGGCGCTGAGAAACTCGACATACCTTTCCTTGAAATGGAGGCATACTGGAATGATAACGGGGAAAAGCTGTCAAAGTTCATCGAATATGCAAGGCGCGACTCCGAGCTTGCACTTTTGTTCCTCCTGAAACTGCGGCTGATAGACAAATACATAGCCCTTGCCAGGGTGAGCGGAACGCTTCTCCAGGATATCCTTGACGGCGGGCAGACGCAGATGGTGGAAAACCTCATTCTCCGGGAGTACAAAAAGTACGACCGTGTGCTGCCGGCGCGCCCAACAGGCGAAATGTCTGACGGGCGGTTTGACGAGGGTGAGGAACTGGCAGGCGGGGAGGTGCTGCCTCCTAAGAAAGGTCTTCTTGAGAATATTGTGATACTTGATTACAAATCGCTTTACCCGACTATAATGATGGCGCACAATCTCTGCTATACCACCCAGGTGGTGGGAGAAAGACCGGATGATGTGGTAAAGGCGCCTTCTGGTGGGATTTTTGTCTCGCAGAAAGTGGCAAAAGGTATTGTACCTGCCATACTTGAAGACCTCCTCGCAAGGAGGCAGGCGACCCGGGAAAAAATGAAGACAGCAAGCGAGGAAGATGCCCGGGTGCTTGATGCCACGCAGCAGGCGCTTAAAATCCTCCTTAACAGTTTCTACGGCTATTCGGGATATGCAAGGGCGCGGCTTTACAGTTTAACTCTCGCAAGCGCGGTCACAAGCTTCGGGCGGCAGAACATCCTGAAGACAAAGAGCCTTATCGAGGATGAAATTAAGGAGATAGTTCTCAAAGATGGCGCGGCTTTCACGAAGGATGAGGCAAAAGAAGGGAAAAACATTTGTTTATCAGTGGTATACGGAGATACCGACAGTGTTTTTGTAAACCTGCTCGATACCGAACTCACGCTTGACGATGCTGAACTTGTGGGGCGAAAAATTGCCAAAATCGTGACATCTTCGCTCCAGAAACCAATGGAACTTGTTTTTGACTCGTTTGGGCGCAGGGCGATATTCATAGCAAAAAAGCGATACGCAGTGCTGGTTTGGGAAAAATCCAACGGCGCTGTAAAAGAAAAGCTCAGGGTCAAAGGCATGGAGACGGTCCGCCGCGACTGGTGCGAACTCACCACAAAGACAATGGAAAAGGTGCTTGAACTTGTGTTGAAAGAGGGGAAGGTGGACGAAGCGGTTGAACTTATTAAGAACACCATCGATAGCATCAGGGACATAGATGCAAGAAAGCATCCGGAGTTATTCGACCAGTTGATTCTGACGCGCCAGTACACGAAAAAGCCCGAGAGCTACAAAAGCAGGCAGCCGCATATCACAGTGGTGGATAAGTTAAAAAGCCGCGGGATAATCGCAAACGTTGGAGACAGGATACCCTTTGTCATCCTTGCGGGTAACGGCTTGTTCGTGGACAGGGCTGAAGACCCCGACTATGCAAGGGAGAAAAATCTTCCTCTGGATGTTGATTATTATGTCATGAAACAGATACTTCCGCCCGTTGAGCGCATACTGGCGGATTTCGGTGAGCATGGGGAAAAATTAAGAGTGATGAGAGAGAAGAGGACTCAAAAAGGGCAGCGCTCTTTATTTGAATTTTCGGAGTAAAAAGATTGAAAACCCATCCAAGATGTGCACCGTGCTTGTTATCGAGAGTGCAGTTTGAGGCTGAACTTTCTACAAAAGACTTAGAATTGCAGAAGAAGGCTGTGCTTGCAGGGATCGAGGTGCTGAGGGAATACCTTGTGGACGGCGCGCCTGCGACTCACCTTAGCACGAAGATACACAGGGAAGCATACAGGGTGCTGGGGGATATCGACCCATATCATGAGAAAAAACAGCAGAGCAATGCGGCTGCAAAGAAGCTCATGCCTTTTGCGCGTGATTTTGTGTCAGAAAAGGATTCGTTCAGGCGCGCTGTGCTTGCTGCAATTATTGGCAATTCGTTTGATTTCGGGGTTCTGGGGTTTGATGCCGATAAAGCGACAGCAAAAGAAACGATGCTCAGGCAATTTGAGCATGGTCTTGATGTGGACGACACCGACAGGATGAAAAAAATGCTCAGAGACGTAGTATATCTTGCGGATAACTGCGGTGAGATAGTGTTCGATACACTGCTGTTCGAGGAGATTAAAAAACTCGGAGGCAAAATCACTCTCGTTGTCAGAGGCGCACCGATTCTGAATGATGTTACTATGAAAGAAGTAATGGAACTCGGTCTTGAAAAAAAGGTTGAACGGGTTCTTACCACGGGTTCAAACGCCATCGGTGTATGCCTGAAAGAGGCGCCGCCTGAACTTGTGGGGGCGCTTGGGAAGGCATCGCTGATTATCAGCAAGGGGATGGCGAATTATGAAACCATGTCAGAGTATGAGTTCAAGCCTATAGCGTATCTTTTGAAGACAAAGTGCGAGTCCGTGGCAGAGGCAATGGGGCTTTCGAGGAATATGAATGTGGCGAGGGTGGAGGATTGAGAATCCAAGAATTCAATCTTCAGCCACAGCCATTATCATTTTATTTTCGCCTACCTGATACAAGCTCTTTGCATCATGTTTCTTCTCTCGTGTCTCCTCTTCCACAATAATATCAACGACTTTTAACTGGAATTCCTGCAGGGCTTTTACCGCAGGGCTTTCTGTATTGATTCTATAAAGCCATGTATTGCCTATTCGCCGGGTTTTCTTCACGATGCCGTAGCGTTCGAGGGTGTCCCAGAAAGTGTATAGCGTAGAGCGTCCTACGTCTGCGCATT
>CABMII010000043.1 GCA_902386255.1 uncultured archaeon | reverse complement strand
GTTTAGATTTGATGTTTTTTTGCTACTTATTGAAGGATGGGTCAGAAGGAAGTTAAAAATGAGAATTGCTGTGGAGTGTTTGAGATGAGAGATTTTGAAAGATTTTTTAGCGAAGTACTGAATTTGAGTGTGGGATATTATGAATTAAATGTTTCTATCATTAAATATGATAAAAAGGATATAAAAGCGTTCTATATATTAAATGCTAGTGACAAATGAGGCACATCGAAGAGAAAAATTCGTTATCTAAGTAAGCTTCTCATTAGACATTAATTAACCTGCTTTTTTACCACCGTATCTTATCTCAACAACATGACCCTTTACAAGCTCTTCCTTTTCCAGTTCTTTATCTAACTCTGTATCTCTTTCGATTTGCTTTTCGAGGTCTTCTTCATCTTTTGCCTTGTATTTTCTCATGTTAATCACTTTTTGGTTTTGTTCCTATTAACTTTTTATGGCTCTCTGGAGCATCAAAAGCAGTTACCAACTGTACCCTTATTACATTCTTTCTTGTTTTCACGACCATAAATATAAAACGCAGTAAAATCAATAAGAGGGATTAGATAAAGTATTTAATGTTGTTGCTTATAATACAAAATAAAGAGGAGGCTTAAATATAGAGGAGAAGTACGAAGAATCAAAGCCGATCAAGGTTACCTATGCTGTTCTGGGAAGCGGCGGAATCGGGCTTGCAATAGCAAAGGAACTTGAAACAAGGAATAAAAATATTATTCTTATAGACAATGATTCCGCAAAAATAGAAACATTAAAAGAGCAAAACCTCAATGCCCTTCTGGGAGATATCGGCGATGCCGGGGTTCTTTCTAAACTCGATATCAGTAATATCGAATCTATTTTTATAATGAGTTCTGACATTGAGGCAAATAAAAAGGCCCTGGCTTACATAAAAAAAGCAGCCCCCGATGTCCAGATTGTGGCAAGGGCGCATAATTACCAGCAGAAAGAAGAAATGGACACAGCAGGCGCAGACCTTGTTGTCCTGCCATCAAACCTTCCCCTCAAAGCCATTGCCTCAGCTATTGTCCAGTACATCGAGAGAATTACATCAGTAAAACTGGCGCAGGAATTAAAGAAACTGATAAGTTCAGTCGGAGACGGCAGATTAGCAATTGTAGTCCATGACAATCCCGACCCTGATGCAATTTCAAGCGCCATGGGCTTAAAAGAGATAGCTAACAGCGTTGGTGTAAAAGCAGAAATTCTATATAAAGGAAAGATAGGGCATCATGAAAACAAGGCGTTTATCAACCTGCTTGATATAGAATTAAACCAGCCAAAGGACTTTAAAGCTTCCGAATATAAGAAAATCGCGATGCTTGAATGTTCAGTGCCCGGGGTGAATAATATGTTACCCGTGAAAACTGACATCAACGTTGTGATAGACCACCACCAGGCAGATATCGAAGAAGTAAAAGCTGAATATGTGGATATCAGGCCGAATATCGGCGCAACCGCCACTATAATGACAAAATATTTGCAGGATCTTGAAATACCGATAAAAATGGAACTTGCAACCGCTCTTTTGTACGGCATTAAAGTCGATACCGATGATTTCCGAAGGAATACGGACCCTGCAGATTTCATTGCAGCTGCGTACCTTTTCCCGCTTGCGAACCAGGATATTTTAAGCAGGATCGAAACCCCTTCCAAGTCCACCGAGTCAATTGATATTCTCGGGGAAGCCATCAAGAACAGGCAGATAAAAGGCAGTTATCTTATTTCAAACGTGGGAACTATCAGGGACAGGGACACACTTGCCCAGGCGGCTGATTATTTGCTGACCCTTGAAGGAATAACTACAACTCTTGTTTTCGGCCTTGGCGAGGACACGATATATATTTCAGGGAGAAGCCGGGACGACCGCGTTAATATAGGTAAAGTGATGAAAGATGCCTTTGGCGAGGATAAAGGAGGAGGGCATGCCTCGCTTGCGGGCGCGCAGATTCCCCTGGGCGTGTTCAGCGGCACAAAGGATAAGCAGACGCTCCTGAAACTGGCTGAAGAAGCCGTCGTAAAAAGATTCCTTTCAGTTGTAGGAATACAGAAAGAACCGGGTTAAATTTTCCGAGACTGAACACGGATGACACGGATGCTCACGGATAACGAAAATCCGTGCAAATCCGTCCAATCCGTGTCATCCGTGTGCCTTTTTGCAACGGTGCAGAAATCTTTTTGCTGTCTTGACGTTCCGATATGAACCCCATGCAGCCTTAAAATATTCACAGCAAAGCACGCAAAGAACGCAAAGCAGAGCAGCAATTTTTGTAAACAACGAACTCAAGACGAACTGTTACGAACTCTGAATGAATTATTTTTAACAGTTCGGCGCGCCGATACGAATCCGATACAGCCACAGCTTCTGAAAAAACGAACCGCGGATAAACACGGATGGATGAACGCAGATTTAATGCTTGCCGAACCTCGGCGGTGCGCCCGGAAGCGGGGGCGTCTCCGTCTTGGCTCATATACAATAATTGACCGTCAATATGGGGAGATAGATTTGATGAGATTTATGTGAAATTATGAGCTAGAAATATTTATCTATAAGAGGACTAATAATAATCACTTAAGACTTATATATTACCACTATATTAGAGGGATAGTAGAAAGATGCAATCAGATTGGTTGATATAGATGACAAGCGTTGAAGATTTTGAAAAGTATTGGACTCCGCAAATTCAGCATATTAAAGAATATTCTCTTTGGGGCAATGAATGGTATATAAAAATAGAGGATATTATTAGGGAAATGGAACTAACAAACATCCAGCCACATGAGATATTACATAACTCGCTCGGAATTCTAAATCGACATGGTTTTGATGTAACTATTTCCAATAGAAACTCGGATTTTCTATTTATAAAACGTAGAATAGATTTGAGTGCAGAGCAAAGAAACCAGCTAAAGAGACCATTAAAGATAGAAAAAGCAGAAAGAGATGATAAAAATTCGATTTGGCTTTATACTGAAAAGGACGTTGAAATGATGCACAAGAAAGCAGAAGATGACCGCAGTTATGGGAAAAAATCTTAAAAACCGGGGAGTGTAATTACCCAAGTTTGACAGTTAAATAAAATAAGTGTCCTCAGCATGTTTGTGTTGATTTTCGATGAAACAAACTAAACTAAGGACAGATGAAATTATACCGAATGATAATATATGCTTTCCTATCGGCACG
>CABMII010000042.1 GCA_902386255.1 uncultured archaeon | reverse complement strand
GGAAAATCTAAACTGTTCAGGTTTGTGAATGATACGATGAAATATCTCGAACAATATTTTTTGCGGAATAATTCTGAGTCAGGATTTTCGGCAGATAAGAGATGTTTTGGCTGGAAAGTGAGACAAATAAGAGATGATAGAATTGACACTGCTTGCAGTTGCACCGGTGTCTGGCATAATTTGATGAACTTGTACCCCACTTAATTATGTCCCACAACCAGCGATATATATAACAATAATAACATATGAGATTACATATCTATGAATGAAGAGAATAAAGATGGTTTTAAATTTGCTGTAACATTTCTCACCGCAACAGGCGCTATTTTAACTTCTTTATATTATTACTTTCAAGCATCAGCTATAGACCACAGTTTATTTCAACCCATTATGGCTCAACAATACAAAAAAATTTTTAAATAATCAAGAAAAAAATTTAGATTTTAATATTTCAGAACGTGAACTCTATTTAGCAGCTTTTTTAATCGGAGTAACTTCATCAATATATACGATATTAAGTGTTTTTTGGGTAGCTTTTGGAATAAAATGGTTATTATATATATTCTTCAATATTAATATTAATTATTCTATTTATTGCTGTTTCTAAAATTAACTTAAAAAAGCTTTTAGATTCATTGTGGAGATTTTATAAGTATGTTAAGAATTACATACAAAATCATTGGATTCATAATATTATTTTTCTATTAGTTCTTTCAAGTTTGGTATTTTTCATCAATGAATTTTTGTTTTATTATTTTATATTAGTTTTAATTTTATTACTGATTGTGTTTGTAGTATTTAGAAAATTTCGCATAGAAAATTCCAAATTGGTATTAGTTTGTGCTATATTTACAGCAGGTTTATATATTTTATTTGTATATACAAACATTCCTATTTCACCTTTATTTCAAGGCCGTGTTGAGTTTAAAATGGATAACATATATTATAAAAATGAATATCCTCAGATTCCTATAACCATTGAGATAACTGGGCAGAAGACTACTTCATCAATATATTTATACAATAAAAATTCTTCGAATTACTTAAATCAAATTGACAAGTTAACTTTTGAAACTAATCATAGAAACAATTCAAAAATATCGGGAGATAATTCAATTTTAACTGGAAATGTCTTTGCGTCTGGAAAATATCACATTTTCATTAACACTACTAATTCAAATATGACAGAAGGATATTATGAATTAGTATATATTCGCTCGACGGATGATTACGAATATGGAAATAGTTTTTATTTATTAAAAAATAGAGAGGGCAAAAGTACCTGATACTATATACATCTTTAATTAATTTGCTTAAAAAAAACTGCGTTAATTTTTTGTTATATTCTTTTTTTATTATTGTTTCAATTTGCCAACACGTATTGAAACAGTCTTTCCTTTGCATCTCGCGGTGAATATGATACGCAAAAATCGGCAAAGAGCGCAAAATTAATTAGGCAAATTTTGCCTCAACTTCTCCAATTTTGTCAACATCTTAATGATTAATACCTCCAAAAACCAATATCACAATCATGGCAAAAGACAGGCATGTAATGGAAGCTCTCGGAAAGGCCCGCGTGGTCGTTGAGAGCGGAAAAGTCGTTGAAGCCGGGGAACCGCAGACTGAATACTGCCCCATATTCGACAAAGTTCGCGGCATAAAGAAATTCACATCAAAAACCGCAAAGGAAAATATCGAATTCAGGATAAAGGATTTCGGTTTGTTCACAGAAGACAGGGCAATTGAAATGGAAATTTTCGTGGGATTCGGGGCAAGCGAGACCTTCATGACAGGGCTGCGCCGCGGGCTTCTGGACACCTGCGTGACAGCATGCGACGGAGCAGGCACGGTGATTACCAGTAATCCTAAACTGGCGCAGGGAATGGGTTCCCGCATCTCCGGGCTCGTTGAGACCACGCCGATACCGAAGCTCATCCGGCGCATTGAAGACGTGGGCGGAACCGTACTTGACCCCAAGACTGCGGCGCTTGACCAGGTGGAAGGGGTGAAAAAAGCCATCGAACTCGGGTATAAGAATATAGGCGTCTCTGTCACGAGCGCAAAAGATATGAAAGCAATCCGCGAACTTGAGAAGAAACATAAAATACAGGTCATCGGTTTTGGCGTTCATACAACCGGAATGCCAGAGGATGAAGCAAAGGAATTCCTGAACCTCGTGGATATGACCACGGGATGCACCTCAAAATGGATTCGCGGCTGTATAACAGGGAAGACCATAGCCCAGTTCGGCACAGCCATACCCATATTCGCAATCACGCAGTGCGGAAAAGAGCTGCTGCTTGAAAGGGCAAAAGAGGTCACAGACCCCATACTGATAAATACGATGAAGCTGCCGGTGCAGCCTGATGAGAAGCAGCCAAGGCCGCTCATCTGATTGAAGTAGAACACGGATGTCACTGATTTGACGGATATCCACGGATATCATCCGTGCCAATCCGTGGAATCCGTGTTCCATCACACACAGCAAAGTGGACTGTGAACGGAGTTCATAGATAACAATGAAAAAGAACAACAAAATGGACTTTAACAACGAACTAATATGAACTCGTACGAACTCCAAGGGCGTGAGTTCGTATCAGTTCGTACGAGTTAGTTGTTGATTTTTTCATATCAGACCCAAATAGCGCAGAGCGTTCACGAGATATGCAAAAAATCAGGTTCTTTCTTATAATATTAAAGACCAATCTCGGCCTTTAACCGCTCAACCAGTTCACGTTTGATAGCAGAATTCCTGTCCCCGCCGCATACGCAGCCCCTCACTCCTATAATATCCGGCGATATGCGTTTTAATGAAGGAATATCCTTGAATTTTATTGTGCCAGCTATTGCCGTTTGAAGCCCCCTATCCTTCGCCCCTGTCACAAAATCCATCAGTTCCTGCTCTGTCAGGAATTCAAAAGTGGAACGCCCGTCCTTGATGCCTGTGTCCATCATCACCACGTCAACGCCCGCCTCTTCCCCAACCTCCGGAAGCTCGGACAGCGATATGGATTTGATTCTCCTGTAATCGGAATAGCCTGAAGCCACGACTTTTTTATTTTTGTCATAGTCTTTGACAGAGCGGGCGATATTTGCCAGCATTTCAAGTGCCTGCTCCCTTGTCTGTATATCGTATAATCCAACCTTGATGTATTCAGCGCCTGCAACTGCTGCTCCGAGCGCTGCCAGCGAGGCTGTCCCTGGCTTATAGTTAAAATCGCCTATTGTTGCACTCACCGGGACATTTCCAGCCGCCTTTTTAACGGCTTTTATCATCCATGGGAAATTGGCGCCGAGTTAGCCTTCTTTCGGGTTCTTCACATCTATGATATCAGCGCCGCCGAGTTTGCAGATTTTTGCCTCTTCAACGTTAATTGGACTTACGAGCAATTTCATAACAATTAAACCAGATAACTACTCTTATACATTTATGTTTCGAATTATTTTCGTGCTTGACATACTTAATGGTAATGCCGTCCATGCGGTAAAAGGCGAGAGGGCGAAGTACCGGCCTGTAAAGGATAGCGTGGTATGCGGTTCATCAGCGCCGGTGGATATAATCACTGCTGTTATGCCGAGGGAGGCATATATCGCGGATCTTGACTATTTGCAGCATCTCGGGGATAATTTTGGGTTGATCGGGAAAATATCGGAAATGACAAAAACGATGGTGGATATCGGTCCTGAAAACATGAATGATGTCGAAAAATGCGGCAGAATTGCAGATACGGTAATAATTGGCACAGAAACCGCTTCTTTTGACATGATAGTTGCCGCAGCAGAACGATATCCGGGAAGGATAAATGTGAGCATCGACATGAAAAACGGCGTGGTGCTGACAAAGGACAGGAAACTTGAAATGAAGCCGGGAAAACTTGTAAAGAAGTTAAATGAATACAACATCAAGGATATTATCATCCTTGAGCTGGGTAAAGTCGGCACAAGTGCGGGGATCGATGCGGATTTCTTGCAGGAAATGGCCGGATTATCCAATCACAGTATTCTTGTTGGCGGCGGAATCAGGGATATGGATGACATTTATGCTCTTGAAAAAATAGGTGTTAGCGGCACGCTTGTGGCAACGGCTGTGCATAACGGGAAGATACCTGTCGAATTTATTCATTAAAACATACTTTCAGATATCCGCAGTCCAGGCAAAATTTGGCTTTCCACTCGTCCAGAATTACAGGCAGTTTAGCAGAAATAATCTTCCAGTCAACTATCTCGCCGGGTTTGAACCTCAATAGCCTGAGAGCTTCCCTGTCCTGGAGCAGGATTTTTTCATCAGTATAGTCATTACTTGCACATTTGTTATTTCTAAGATATGGACACCTGGCACAGACCTCATCCGGTCCGGCTACAATTTCCACGTTTTCTTTACCGATGACTGAATAAATGTTCCTGATGAATTCCTCTGAGTAGCCCTCTCCCCTGAAAAAATTAAGGCAAATGAGATGATGACCACGGAGTTTTGCATTGGATGTTTGCATTTCATTCATATTCGCCTTCCAATCCTTATAATATTATTCGTAAAAATCAGAAACTTTTAATTATCCATCCATCCCATCACTTCATTATATGACCGAAGCACTCCGCACCGACCTCTACCAGCTTACCATGATGCAGGCATACTGGAAATCCGGGCACAACCCTGAAGCCACTTTCGACTATTTCGTCAGGAAAATACCCTTCGGCTCATACCTCATAACTGCAGGGCTGAGCTACGTCCTTGACTACATCGAGAACCTGCGCTTTGATGATAATGACATCGAATACCTCCTAAGCCAGGGCTTTGATTCCGAATTCCTTGAGCACCTGCGGGATTTCAGGTTCACGGGCGATATCCTTGCTATGCCCGAAGGTAGCATTGCTTTCCCGCTTGAGCCCATAATCAGGGTAACCGCCCCCATTATTTAAGCCCAGCTCATCGAAACCTTCCTGCTTAACAAGATGAACTTCTCAACCCTGATAGCCACCAAAGCCTCACGCGTGGTATATGCTGCAAAAGGCAGGGCGATAGCTGAGTTCGGGCTGCGGCGGGCGCAGGGGGACGGGCATCTTGAGGCAACGAGGGCAACGTACATCGGCGGGTGCGCATCCACGTCCAACGTAATGGCAGGGAAAAAACTGGGCATCCCTGTATCAGGCACGATGGCGCATTCATTCGTTACGAGTTTTGACCATGAGATTGATTCCTACCGCGCTTATGCCGATGCTTTCCCGAACCGGTGCTTCCTGCTAATAGATACCTATAACAGTATCGAAGGTGCGAAAAAAGCCGTAATCGTGGGAAAGGAGCTTGAAAAGAAAGGGGAAAGGCTTCTTGGCGTTCGGCTTGACAGCGGGGACCTGGCTCTTCTTTCAAAAGAGGTTCGCATAATACTTGACGGAGCTGGACTTGATTATGTCAAAATAGTGGCAAGCGGCGACCTCAATGAGTGGAAGATAGAGGAGCTTATGAAAAAAGGTGCCAGGATAGATATGTTCGGCGTGGGCACTGAGCTTATCACGGGCCGCCCCACACCGGCACTTGATGGTATTTACAAACTCTCTGATGTTATGGAGCGCGGAAGGCATGTACCCAAGATGAAGCTTTCTGAAGAGACCGTGAAAGCCACGCTTCCCGGTAAAAAACGTGTGTGGCGCTTCTCCGGGGATGGAATGTTCAAAAAAGATATCATATCGCTGGAAGATGAGCACATTGATAATGCAAACCCTTTGCTGGAACTGGTTGTTAAAAATGGGAAAATCGCCTGTAAAAGACCCTCACTTGATAAGATAAGGCAGATGGCGGCAGATAATTTCTCAAATTTGCCTGATAAATACAAGACACTCGATGATGCGCCCGTATATCCTGTTGAGTTCAGCCCGGGGCTGGTAGCTCTTCGGGAAAAAATTGTAGAAAGAATCAGAAAAGAAGAGATTCAAGCTTAATATCAATGGAATAATCAAGAATATCGGGGAAAGTACTATGCCAAAAAGTAATGCAAGACTCGTAATCATAGGCAGCGGCTCGGGCGGCCTGCCCATAGCGTTCATCCTAAAAAAACACAATGCGGATTACGATATCACAATATTCACCCGTGATACGGATATCGCTTACTCACCATGTGGCATACCCTTCGTGCTGGGAGGTGAGATTGCATCTTTTGATGACCTGCACATGGAAGAGATGAAGCATTATAGGAAAATGGGAATTGACATCAATACCGGGGTTGAGGTAACACGATTGGATACTGATAATAACCGTATTTTCATCGGTGACAAAGAAGAAGGTTATGATTATCTTGTAATCGCGACAGGCACCATCCAGGCTTTCCGGGCTATTGAAGGTGCTGACCTTGCCGGGGTTTTCCAGGCGCATTTGAAAACTCTCAGGGCAGCAAAAGAACTGGATGAATTTATCAAATCACATAACGTGGAAAAGGGGGCGATTCTGGGGTCTGAATCAATTGATCTTGAGATAGCTGTGGCTTTTTCAAAAAAGGGCATCATGACCACTGTTATTGAACGCGGGACACACATACTTCCGGACTGGCTGGATATCGACATGGCAGATGTAGTTAGAAAGCATCTTGAAGGGCTAGGCCTCAAGGTTATAACTGGAAAGCGAGCAAGTTTAAAGGGCGATAAGAAGTGCAAAAAGGTTGCGTCGGTTGAGTTGGGAGATGAAACCATAAAGACCGATATTGTGTTAATGGGTACTTCATTCAAGCCCGATGTGAGACTTGCCGCAGAAGATGGTATTGAAGTCACAGAGCATGGGATTGTAATAGATGAAGGATGCAGGGTGAAAAAGGCAGGGCGCATCCTTTCGAATGTATTTGCTTCAGGGGCCTGCGCCCGGTCAATCAATATTGTCACAGGCAAACCTGACTTCTTTTTCCGTGCATCCTCATCAATTAAAAAATCAAAAGTCGTAGCCGAAAGGCTGCTCGGACTGGCTGCTATCCTGAAACCCCATACCAATCCAAGGGTTACCGTTCTCGGCGGTCTTCACGTTGGTTCTGTCGGGATTAACTCGGAAGAGGCATTGCCACACGGGATTAAAGTGATTGCAGGCGGTGCAGAAGGCTCAAGTACGTCAAGATATTTCCCGGGGATGAAACCCGTTTACATGAAGCTGCTTTTTGAAAGCGGGTCAAAGAGGCTGGTGGGGGCACAGGTGATATCCCCTGAGCGCTGTGTCAAGGAAAGGATAGATGCGCTTGGTATGGCTATTTGCTGCGGTCTCACGTTTGAAGATTTATCTGGATTTGAAACCTCGTATTCCCTTCCTGTGGCGCATCTGACCGATGTGATGACCGAAGCTTCAGAGAATATCAGGAATGTCTGAGGCGAAGATGGTACTGAAACCACTCGATAAACTGAAAAGTAAATATATGGGATGCATGCTAGGCGCCGCTATCGGCGATGCACTCGGGAAACAGAATGAAGGGCTGGACAGGAAGGAGATTCTTGAAAATGGATATGTCACGGATTACAATAAAGCCCGGGCGGGCTTGCCAGGAGAAAAACTCAGGGCAGGGCAATACACGGATGACACAGAACAAATGATAGTACTTGCACAATCATTGATCGAATGTAATGGCTTTGACGCAGTGGATTTTGCCGGAAGGATAGCTAAATGGGGCGCGGATGCCCAAAAAGACCCTTTAAGGAAATCCCTCGTCGGGCCTTCAAGCGCTGCCGCCATTGCGCGATTGAATTCGGGAAAAAGCTGGAAAGAGTCGGGAAGCGACATACCGTCCTGCGGCTCGGCAATGAGGGTTGCGCCTATCGGGCTTTTCTATAAAGACCTTGAGGAAATCGAGTCAAATGCCGTCCTTTCTTCCATTCCCACGCATAACAGTAAAGGCGCTATCGCAGGAGCAGTAGCGGTCGCTGTCGCCGTGCGAAGCGCACTCTGTGAGAAAGATTGCATTGCAATCATAAAAGATGTCACGAGCAGGGCATCAAAATATGACACTGACCTTGCAAAAAAGATCCGGCTTTCATATGAAATAAGGGAAAAAGAGCCGGAGGCAGTGTCTGCTGAAATGGGAACATCTTATCTGGTATACGATACCATTCCTTGCGCCTTTTATTGTCTTTCAAGACATTTTGAATCCCCTGAAAAAGCAATACTCGAAGGTGTAAATGCAGGCGGCGATACCGACTCTATTGCCTGTATAACAGGAGCATTGTGCGGGGCTTTGCATGGAATTGACGCTTTCCCTGAAAAATGGTTAAAAGGGCTTGAAAACAGGGAAATGATAGAACATCTTGCCAGTGCGATTTTTGAGAAACGGCGAATCCTTTAATCCTGACTCATAAAAAATATGGTTTTTATTCTTCAGGGTGGCTTTCGCAAATAGTAACATAATAACTTTGAAATCCATACTGATCTTTTGTAATACTATGAAATATCTTGAACAATATTTTTTGTGAAATAATTCTGAGTCAGGATTTTCGGCAGATAAGAGATGGTTCGGGTGGCAAGTGGTACAAAAAAGGGATGATCGGATTGGTACTGCTTTGACATGTACTGGAGTCTGGCATAATTTGTTGAACTTGTACTTCGATTAATTCTGTCCCACAGCCGGATATGCTATTCAAAAGAATTAATAATGAAGAAGAACCAGAGATTCAATATGCTTAAATTGGTGAAAAAGGAGTTTAGTAGTAAATGGCAGAGAATATAACAGAAAAATCTTATTTCACAAAACCTATCAGGTTCATTAAAAATATAGGTTCCTCACTTATTTTAGGCCTATCCGGTTCATTGAACGGCGGAGTCGCATATAGTTTTATCATATCGCTGGATTACCATTATTTTACACCCGCAGATGGCATCATTGCCGGTTTGATTGGTGGCCTCGGCGTTGGAGCAAAAAATCTCTTTTCCGAGAGTTTACCTGTAAATGAAAAACACAATGATGAAGATATACCTTTAACCGAGATTGGAGAACACGTTTTATTTGGAATAATCGCTTTATTTCTTGGGTATATTTTCGTTTTTTACTTTGTAAAGCTTCCCTCCATTCATGGAGAACTTTTCCCACCTTCCGAACAGGGAATATCCATTTACGAATTCTTTAAACAAACATTAGGCCTGCCTGATATTGTAGGGGTTGTTCTGGGTTCCATTAGTTCCCTCGCTCCTTTGATTTTTAAGCACAGGATCCGGGCATTAATGAGAAGATTAAAAATTAACCGGGTTTACCAAGTTTCAAAATAGCTGCGGCAATATCCCCTTTTGTTTCCTTAAGTGCATTCATGGCATCGGTTTCATTTGTTTTTGCCTGTTCCATCACAAGCTTTACATCTTCATCCGGTATTTTTATTTCACGGGTGACTTCCTGCGGGGTTCCAATTATCTGGTAGGTCTTCATACCCCTGGCATCCATTATCGAGACCTCTGCATCCTTAAAAACAATATCTTTTTGCGGTGTGCGGATAATCACCTCTTCAACATTTTCTATCTCAGTCACATCAATCCCCATCTGCTTCATCATCGAAGCCATTTTACGGGGATTTATGCCCCTGCCAAGACCCGGGAACATTCAGCTCACCCGCAACTACTGCATCCCGAACCGCATTTTGCCGCATTGGGATTATCGATAACAAACCCATTTCCAAGTTCATTATCGATATAATCGATTTTGAATTCATCGATATCATCCTGAATATCCTTATTGAAGAATATTTTTATCCCGTTACTTTCCGAAACAACATCTTCGTTTTTTGGGGACTTCTCAAGCGTCAGGCCATATTGTATTCCGCTGCAGCCAAAACCGGCTGCGAATATGCGTAATCCGTGGTCAGTCTTTTTTTCTTTTTCAAGCAATTGTTTTAATTCTGCTGCTGCAGCTTCTGTAATTTCTATCATTTACTTCTCCTTTTTCTCTCTATGTTTTGGGTATATATAAAAATGTGGTATCGTTCATGTTTTTTATTTTAGTATCATTTCCAGAAATAATTTCGGGATACTATAGGCTGCAAGCCTTATAACAATTCTTTTATAGATTGCAGGATATCAAAGAAGCCGATGAGTCACGACTACAGGGCGCTCGGATTAAAAGCCGGACTTGAAATTCACCAGCAACTTGACACAAAAGAAAAACTCTTCTGCGGCTGTCCCACCATCCTTCGTGATACCAAAGAATCCAATTTTTAATTCATGAGATATCTTCGCCCCACCCAGAGCGAAATGGGAGTTGTTGATAAAGCTGCGCTTGAGGAAATAAAACTCATAAAAAGATTCATTTATAAGACTTACGATACGACATGTCTTGTCGAAAATGATGAAGAGCCTCCGCGTGAATTGAACCAGGAAGCGGTGGATTATGCTCTCATGATTGCACGCATGCTGAACATGAATATCGTAGATGAACTATATACCATGCGAAAAATAGTGATAGACGGCTCAAATACCTCAGGTTTCCAGCGTACTGGACTTGTAGCCACAGGCGGTTATCTTGATTCAAAAGCGGGCCGCGTAGGAGTAGATATGCTCTGCCTTGAGGAAGAAGCAGCGCAGAAAGTAGAAGATAAGGGCGATTCGGTGATTTATTCACTTGACAGGCTCGGGATACCGCTTGTCGAGATTGGGACTGCGCCCGACATCGTATCACCCGCACATGCAAGAGAAGTCGCTGAACAAATCGGTATGATACTGCGCTCAACCGGCAGGGTAAAGCGCGGCCTGGGAACCATCCGGCAGGATGTTAACATTTCAATTGCAGAAGGGGCGAGAGTAGAGATAAAAGGGGTCCAGGAACTTTCCCTGATAGAAACCATTGTGGAGCGGGAAGTAACAAGACAGGAAGCTTTGGTAGAAATTAAAAAGGAACTTAACGAACTAAACGCATCAATTTCTGATAGAATCGTGGATGTAACATCTGTTTTTGCAAATACCACTTCAAAAGTAATTTTAAAGGCGTTAAAAGGTGGAGTTGTTTATGCTGTGAACCTGCCGGGATTCGCGGGCTTTGCGGGAAAAGAAATCCAGCCCGGGAGGCGTCTCGGGACTGAGTTCTCCGACCGCGCAAAGAAATCAGGTGTTGGCGGCATATTCCATACAGACGAATTGCCCAATTACGGAATTACGGAAGATGAGGTCAAAGCGCTAAGATTTAGCGTAGCTGCACAGGATAAGGATTGTGTGGTCATGGTTGCAGATACTAAGGAGAAAGCACAGGGCGCGATGGAAGCAGTAATTATCAGGGCAAAAGATGCGCTCAGTATAGTGCCTGAGGAAACAAGACGGGCACTTCCTGACGGGAATTCGGCTTATATGAGACCCCTCCCGGGTGCTGCGCGCATGTACCCTGAGACGGACGTTCCGCCTGTGGTGATTACGGAAGAAAGAATCAACAATATCAAATTGCCCGAACTAATCGGAGAGCGAAAGGAAAGGTATGTGCAGCAATTTAATCTTAATGAAGAACTTGCAAACCAGATTGCAAAATCAGGAAACTTTGTGCTTTTTGATAAAATTATGCAGCAAATACCACAAGCAAATGCAACTATTGTGGTACGAACCCTTGAAACCATTCTAAATGAACTTGAAAAAGAAGGTATACTGGTAAATAAAATTACTGAAGAACATCTGATGCAGCTTTTCAAACTCCAGACCGAAGGAAAGATACCAAATGAAGCTATCGGCAATGTACTGAAAACGATTGCCAGCAAACCTGAATTGACAGTTGATAAAACTATTCAATCTCTTGGTATAGGCGGTGTGGGCACAGGTGAACTGGAGATTGCTATAGATAAGCTGATTGAATCCAGGATGGATTTTATCAAAGAAAAAGGATTGAATTCCGTAGGTCCATTGATGGGCGTGATTATGAAGGATTTCAGGGGTAAGGTCAGCGGTGAAGAAGTGAGCAGGATATTGAAAGAAAAAATCTCGAAGAAAATAGGATAATTTAAGAATTTGCTGTTTTTCAATTCTCAAGAAAGCCCCTAACGGGGCAATTTAATGCTCAACTGTTCTCAAAATGCATATCTTATTTCGCCGTTTCTTGGTTCGTATGCTTCTCCTTGGAATTTAAGGCGCCCAATATATTCAAGCACATAT
>CABMII010000041.1 GCA_902386255.1 uncultured archaeon | reverse complement strand
TATGGCACCTGAATTTAACGGGAATTTCTGAAAAAACACTAGAAATGATGGGGTTCAAGGATTTACTAAAGGAAACTACAGCTGTTGATTTTAAGTTGTAGGGGGGAAAATCTAAACTGTTCAGGTGAAGATAGACGTATTCTCTATCTTTTAATCAAAGAAAATCTTTCAATACTTTCCCAATCTGAATTGCAAGAAGCAATAGATTCTGTTAAAAATTTTGAAGATAAAGCCATCGATTTTTGGAATAAATATTTAGGACCTATTGGATTCGTTTTAAACAATCTCCTAGCTCAACTTGGATTTGAGAGTGTTGAAATTTCTAATCTTGAGAAAAGTAGTGGAAAGATTGGAACTTTTCGTGACCAATTAAAATTTATATCGAAAATTGCTTTACAACTTGGTTTTAAAAGTATCTATATCTTAATTGACAAAATAGATGAAACTGCAATTACACAAACAGCTTCAAAATCATTTGACTTTATTAAAAATCTATTAAGCGACCTGCAAATATTGGAACTTCCCAATTATGGATTTAAATTTTTCTTATGGGATAAATTATTAGATGATTATAGGAAAATTGCCAGACCGGATAGAATTAAATATTATGCTTTGAATTGGAATTCCACCCAACTTACACAAATGCTCAGTAAACGTCTTGGAGCATATAGTCAAGGCAAAATTCTAAGTTTTAAAAATCTAACTGCTTTTCCCTCTAAAATTGACATTGACCTGATGATTGTCTCATTTGGGCAGGGTTCTCCTCGAAATATAATTCGTATATGTAAAGAAATCTTAGACCAACAAGCGGAGATTGATGCAAATACGTCTAAAATTTCTGAAACTGCTTTTATTAAAGGTTTTGAAACTTTTGCAGAAAATTATTCATTCGAAAATTTCCCTGAAAAAATGATTTTAGAATTAAAGAAAAACCGGAGAATCGATTTTACAATAAATCATGTTTATAATGATGTTTTTAAATTTACTCAACAAGCTGGAATATCTAAAGTTGCTACATGGGAAAACATGGGTTTAGTGGAAAAAATTGGTACAATAAGAGAATCAAAAGGAACAAGACCCAGTTATCATTATTGCATTATGAATATTATAATTGCTAAGAATATTTTTTCAGACCTTAATATTTTTAATTTTTTTGGGAACAAAGTTAGATGGTGTCCGAATTGTGGGAAGCTATTACTTAGAGATTGGGATATAGACAGAAGTTTGTCGTGTGATTCTTGCCAGACAGATGTAACAAAACCCATTTTCACAGAAATGGTGATAATTCAAGATAACGCTGATAAGACTGAAACTGCCGAAATAGAACACCCTATTTTAGGAAAGAGAGTTATTTCAAGTAAGGACGCAGAATTGAAGCAAATTAGAGATAAACTGAAATCTACAACAAACATTCAATTTTCTATGGCTAGTAATGAACTTTTTGGGTTTGATGCAAAGATTATTAAATTTTACTTAGGATTTTTATATAATAAAAAGTTTATTGATTATAAATTAATTGACGAGAATATAATAGAAATTTATTTAACTACAAAAGGTAAGATAAAACTAGGAGTTAAGCCATAAATATTAATAATTAATTAGCTATTACCAGACTTTGGCTAAAGCATACCCTTTTGCTGTTCAGTCCGTTTCGGATCCGCCCCGCTCCGCGCCCCTCATTGCAGCGCCTTTGCGAGACCTTACGCTTCCACCTTTGTAACTGTGGGCATTTCCAGCTTAAGACCCATCAAATCTTCCAGTTTGAACTTTTCCTTTACATCAAGTATCTCTATTCCTACAACCTTGCCACTGGCAGCATAATCTACAATAAGGCCCTTGCTAACTTCCTCGCTTTCCTCTATGGGGTCTTCACTTATTCTAAAGTAGAGCGCATCGCTTTCAAGATCGATTTTTATTCTCATTTCCGATTCCTCAACCTCTTATCATAAAACATTGTAATCACTGTATATGGTTCTTCTCTTCCTTTAAGCCGCTGGGCGCCCCTCATCATTGC
The DNA here is from genome assembly GCA_902386255.1 of uncultured archaeon. GTDB lineage: Archaea > Halobacteriota > Methanosarcinia > Methanosarcinales > Methanoperedenaceae > Methanoperedens. The sequence continues at coordinate 2,042 of CABMII010000041.1, read as the reverse complement.
ACTTGAATTTTTTAAGGATGTATATGTTTATATAATAAAATATGAATTTACATTTTAATATGAACAACGGTACATCCAGAGAAAATATTAAACAAGGATTAAGCGTAGGGATTGTTTTAAAGCAAGACCAGAGAAGTGGAAAAATAACCCGGGGCATTGTAAAAAAAATCCTGACTAATTCTTCATTTCATCCGCATGGAATAAAAGTCCAATTAGAAGATGGCCGGGTCGGGAGAGTCAAGGAAATTCATTCAAAAGCTGCATAATATAGCATCATGTGTCATCGGTTAAGAGCGGATAGAACACGGATTTCACGGATGACACGGATGCGCGCGGATACGAAAATAAATCCGTGAAAATCCGTCTAATCCGTGTCATCTGTGTTCAATTCAAATTAAATTGGTTAATCACACAGCCATAGACCGATATCTCTGCCTAAATCACGAGTAGCCCTTTTTGCCAGTCATTGATTATCCTGACAGCCGCCCTCGTATCATCCACCTCGCCCTTCTTCTTCAGGCAGTTGCTCTCCCTCCCTATGAGCAGAAGCGCATCATAAGAATCCTGTCCCATTATTGTGACATGATAGAAAGATTCCAGGGCAGTTTTGTTTTCAGCGCAAAACCTCTCTATCATCTTCATGGCAACGCCGACCGGGTCCTTAAGGTGTGTTGCATCCTTCACCGAAAGAATACCCTGTATATACTCGTCCTCCTCACCAAAGGGAATTACTCCTGGTGTATCCAGTAACATGATGCGCGAACCCGCATTCACAAGCTGGACTCCTTTTGTATAGCCTGATATTGACGAAGTGCCGGCTTTGTGTTTCCCTGCCAGGGCATTGATAACCGAGGATTTGCCCGTATTGGGATAGCCAAGCGAACCGACCAGTATGTCGCGCCCTTTTATGCCTGCGGTTTCAAGAATCATGTGTCTTAGCATTGTTGTCCCGAACCTGTCCTTACTTGACACAAAGACCGTGGGCGCAATTTTTGACAGGCGGGATTTTGTTTCCTCAAGTTTTTACCTTGAAACAAGATCGCATTTGTTGAGGACTATTATGAACGGTTTCCTTGAGCGCGCCACATCCCGCTCAACCTCGCTGTTCCGGGTCTCATCCGGAAACCGTGCATCGATTACCTCAAGAAGGATATCGGCTTTTTTTATGACATCCTTCACCATCATCTGGTAGCTTGCCATGCCCTGCGCTATGGTTCTTGAGGATATAAGGATGTGTTATGTGCGTTGTTCTTTCGGTGTTAACCCCAACTCTCCCTTTTTTACGTAATACTCAAATCAATCCCAGGTAGGAAACTATAAAACAATCATATCCACATTTCAGTTATTATGATGATACCCGGAAGTAAGCAATCGGAAGATATGAAAGCGCGTAAAGATGGTACAATACCTCCTTTTAGACCAGATCCGCATTCAGAAAAGCTTGTGGTTTGTAAAGATTGTGGTGAAACCTATATGGAAAAGGAGATAAAGTGGAATCCAAAAACTGGTACATGGACCTGCAAACACCATCCAAAATGCGATGGCGTAGGCTGGCTTCCGTTTTAAATAGGATTTTCTGTTTTAACTTAGCCCGTATCCGGTTCTACAAATGGTATTCAGGTTCAAAATAGGTCAACAGATGCACGAGTGCGGATGCAGTCACAAAACACCGATGAATTTCGATGCATCAACGCCAACGGTCAAGGTCAATACTCAATCTATTTATTTGATGTTTCAAGCTCATGAATGGGGTAAAGTTCGGGAAAAGTAATTTAAATATCAAAAATATAGTAACCTTTGCAGAAAAGAAAAAAATAGATGGATGGTGGTGGTATCTTTTTTTCTGCAAAGGCCAGTTTTTACTTTAGATTAATGTTATAAAGACTTTTCCATGAAAGCACAATGACTATTTTGACGGGAGTGTAACATAATTTGCTGAAACTTCCTATAATCATTTACTTTCCCTTTTATATATACACATCCATTCGTTCACCGAAATACACTCTCAATTGATTCAGGATAATTCCCCAGTCACGTAGAGG
>CABMII010000040.1 GCA_902386255.1 uncultured archaeon | reverse complement strand
TTCAGATTGTTTTCCCTTAGCCAGGTCCTTGCCTGTTCCCTTGTGAATAATTTTGCCATGTTGTCTCAACTCCTATAATATTTGCTCTACATTATAGAAGTTTCAACAAAATCGGTTACACTCCCAGTTATCCAATTGATATTAGAACTCCGCTTCAAACCGAAGTTCCTTCTAGTATCTTCTGTATAATATCCGCTGCTTTAGGAGTTATTTCGGCTGTGAGCTTTTCAAAATCTTCATGACCAATTTCGTTCTCCAATTTTTTTAAGATTGATTCGCTATTTTCAAGTCTTGGACTTTCTATTTTGGCAAATATATCTTTAGCCATCATTATGCAGGCAAATGCCTCTTTATATTTTTTTTCCTCTGAAAAGGCAATGCCGATATTATGTAGCAAAGCACCTTCGCTTTGTTTGTCTTCAATTTCTCGAGCTATCTTTAAGCCTTTTTTATAATATTCAATTGCTTTTATTACATCGCCTAATTCATCATAAGTTAAACCTAAGCTTGCAAGCCATCTGTTTTCATTTGTTATGTCTTCTGTTTCCTGAGCCAACTTCAAAGCTTTTTCATAATATTCAGTAGCTTTTTTCATCTCTCCAGAGCTTCTATAAACGTTGCCAAGGTCTCCGAGCCATGAACTCTCACTTTGTGTATCCCCATCTTCCTGAGCAATTTTTAATGCTTTTTCATAGAAATCGATAGCTTTTTTTGTTTCGCCAAAAGAATAGTAACTCATACCGAGGCATCCGAGCCAAATGCCCTCTTTTCGTTTGTCCCCAATTTCCTGAGCAATTTTTAATGCTTTTTCATAATATTCAAAAGCTTTTTTCATCTCACCCAAATCACAATAAGTATTACCGAGGTTTCCGAGCCATGTATCTTCGCCTTGTTTGTCTCCTATCTCTTGATCAATCTTCAGGGCAATTTCAAGGTATTCAATGGCTTTTCTAACCTCTCCTATACTTCTATAAACAATGCCCATGTTTCCTAAAGAGGCACTTTCTCCAGCTCTGTCCCCAATTTCTCGATCAATTTTTAATGCTTTTTCATAGCATTCGATAGCTTTTTTTGTATCGTCTATGCAATAATAGGCAAAACCGAGGTTTCCAATAGCCGCGGCTTCACCTCTTTTATCTCCAATTTCTTGAGCAATTCTTATGGCTTTTTCATAGTATTCAATCGCTTTTCTAACCTTGCCTGTATCCCGATAAAAATTGGCTATATTTCCCAGCATTCTTCCCTCACTTAATTTATGTCCAATTTCCTGAGAAATCTTTAAGGCTTTTTCAAAGGATTTTATAGCTTCGTCTTTCCTTCCAATAAAATTGTATCCAATCCCAATGTTACTAAGATAGGATATTTCAGTTAGTTTATCTTTTAATTTGCGTGAAATTTTGAGCGCTTTTTTGGTATATTCAATGGCTTTATGATACAAACCAATATGTAAATATAAAATCCCAAGCGATCCAAACAGATATCCGCTTATTTCATCTTTGCCAGAAAGGTCAGATAGCAATCTCTCTTTTAACTGTATACTATTCTTTATTTCGTCTAGAGATTGATCTTCAGTCTCCAATGGAAATCCAACAAGAACCGATCCCTCCATTACTAGATGGGGCGTTTCCATGAACTCTACAACACGATTTCTGAAAGCAAAGAAATCTGGAGCTTCGATACTAATTCTTGAAAGTTCTTTTTCTTGTACCCAGAATACAACCTTAATTTTATGTTCAATAAGTTCTTCCCTCTTAAAATTTAAAAACTGGAGAGACTCTGGAAATCCTCTCTCCATGTTGTGCACCAGAAAGACAGTATTATTGGAATTATTCAACGAAAAAAATGATGGCAAATTCTTGTTTTTTTCTGCGTCAACAACCACTGCTTTGAGCTCCTGTTCCTTTAAGAATTTTTCAAGAGATTTCTCAACATCATTTCGTAAAAATTCACTTATATACACGGCAAAAAGAATTGAAGGTTTGTTATGTTTGTAAGCACGGGTTATGTAATTACCAAGCCGTGAAACGCGAGCCTCAAAAGTCTCTCTTGCTTCGATCATGTCCTTAAGAGTTCTTCGAGCGTGGGATGTATATCACACCATGTCTCATCATTCGTATATTCTAGGATGCTTAGATTGTGCAATAGATGACCTATTTTTTCTATCCCACATATTTCATTATGTATACAGATATCTTTAAGGGTAATATAATCTTCCGATGTCAGTATTCGTCTAAAATCGCTTCTTATCTCTCGTTCTGCTCTTTCCACATCTTCTCTTATTATTAGATTTCTTTCATGTTCTATGGCACTATCGGCTGCGATTTGCATAATCCGTGCAGTTTCTCTGAAAACACCCGCGCCCATTTTAATAGCTAAATCAAGTGCATTTGATTCGATTAAACTTTGTTCCATTCTATTAAAAACAAATCTCTTCATTCTCTCGTAACCGGCATCATATTTGTTATTTCTGTCTTTCTTTTTATGTAATTTTATGTTGGGTAATGAAAAACAATTATCCCTTATTGCAATAAATTCTTGTTCGAAGAATATGGAAATTGGCACTGTATAAACAATGTAGCATAAAGGCTGAGTAATAGCTGTATAATTATTATAAAAAATTTTCTTTGCCTGTTCTAAACTGGGTTTATCTAAATCATCAATCAAAACCAGCACTTTCTTCTTTTCTTTGCCTTCAATATCCGCAATAATCAAATTAATTTTACCAATTAATTCTGAAAGTCTTGGTTCAATTTTTTCTCGGATGGTTTCCCTTGTAGCGTCTTCGGCTTGGATTTTTGCAAGCATGGAAACAAAAAACGATTTGAGCCCCCCTTCCAATGAGGATTTAATAGATGTTTTTTCTTCCAAGACCTTCTCTATAGTCTTCTTCCAATTCTCAAGGTCTTTTATAAGCTCAGACCTCAGTTCCTTACCAGCATCAATATATTGGATATACAATTGAGCGCCTATTGAGAAAAGCACGTCAACATAATTAAGATTATTGACATCGCATACATCCTTTACTGAGTACTTTATAATAAAAAACTTCTTATTAATTTCTGCATCGGCAACAAGCCTGTTAAGTTCCGTTGACTTGCCACATCCTCTGTGCCCCGAGAAAAAGTACTTTGGCGGCTGTCTATGCTCCCGCAGAAGCGCTCTGATCAGCTTATTTAAAGGCTTACCTTCCCGCTCTACATGAAACGGGCAGTCGGCTGGTAAGGGAAAAAATGGGTCAAAATTACTCCATGCAAGGTCGAGATTATCAGCAATTACGAATTCTTCTGGCATCTTACTCTCCTGAAATATTTACAAGCTATTTAAGAACGCTTATAATTTAAACCTTTACACAAAATCATCCATCAGCTTGCTTATATCAACATTATCAATCGCCTGCTTCACAAGCGGCATCTCCTTTATCTGCGGGAGTTCATCCTCATACGTAGGCGACAGCACCTCATAAAACACGCCGATAGGTATTTTCTCGCCCCATTCCTGTGATTTTACAAAAGCTGCCATCTTATCCCCTGTATTATGTCCCGCTGCCTGAAGGTCATAAATCCTCTGCTTGTACCAGTCATATGTGTTGACATGGTTAAAACTCACACACGGCTGGAACACATCAATCAACGAGAAACCCCTGTGTTTCACGGCATCCACAATTGTTTTCTGGAGATGCTTTACGTCGCCGGCAAAACTTCGCGCCACAAATGTTGCTCCTGTGGAAACAGCAAGCGCGATAGGGTTCACAGGCACTTCGATTACACCCGAAGGTGTGGATTTGGTTCTCATTCCTTTTTCACTCGTCGGGGAGGTCTGGCCTGTTGTAAGCCCGTATATCATATTATTGTGCACTATATAGGTCATGTCGATATTCCTTCTCATCGCATGAATGAAATGGCACATGCCGATTCCATAACCGTCGCCATCCCCACCCACAGCGAAAACAGTAAGTTCATGGTTTGAAAGCTTTGTTGCAGCAGCTACAGGCAATGGCCTTCCGTGGATGCCGTGCAATCCATAAGTTCGGAGCCAGTGCGGAACTTTCCCCGAACAACCTATTCCCGAAATAATAGCAATGTTCTCAGGCTCAATATTGAGTTCGACTATCGCGCCTTTAAGGGCAAGAAGGATGCCGAAATCGCCGCAGCCGGGACACCAGTTGGGCTTATCTATCGCATTAATATCTATCATCCTAACCATGCGCCACCTCCATAATTTCGCGGTGTATCTCTTCAGGATAAAATGGCCTGCCATCATATTTCAAAATCCTGCGGCCCACGCTCTTTCCCGTCTTTTCCCTGATAATATCCGCAAGCTGTCCAGTGAAATTATTCTCCACTACAACAGTCTTCCTGACAGAATCCATAACACTTGCCACTTTTTCAGATGGGAAGGGATTCAAAAATAATATCTGCAGGTAATTCGTCTTGATACCTTCTTTCTCCAGCATCATCATAGCCTCCTTTATCGGGCCTTTAGTCGAGCCTGCGGCAATTATCGTAACTGCTGCATCTGCCGGTCCGACCAGCTCCGGCTGCTTCAACTCCTTTGCAAACGAATCAAGCTTCCTCATCCTTTTTTCCATCATCTTTACCCTGTCCTCTATTTCCTCTGAGATATTGCCCTCTTCATCATGCTCGTCACTTGTGGCAGTGTATATTCCTTTTTTCGTCCCCGGAAGGGTTCTCGGCGAAATGCCATTTTCTGTAACCTTGTATCTCTTGAAAAAAGTTTTTTCATCAGAAGCGGCAAGTTCCGACGCTGTCGCATAAACGCCCTGGTCTATTGTAATCCTTCGCTGGTCGAATTTTTCTGTGGTCTTATGACTCTCAGCAAGGTTTTTATCCGTCAAAACAATAACGGGTGTCTGGTATCTTTCCGCGATGTTAAACGCTTCCTGTGTCATGTAGAAACATTCCTCGTTGTCACCCGGGACAAGAACAGGCCGCGGGAAATCACCCTGCGAAGCGTTAAGTACGAATTTAAGGTCGCCCTGTTCAGACCATGTGGGCATGCCTGTGCTGGGGCCGGGGCGCATCGCCATGATTATTACAACCGGGACCTCAATCATCCCTGCAAGGCCGTAGCCCTCTGACATGAGACAGAACCCGCCGCCGGATGTGCCGCACATAGCCCGTACCCCCGCAAAACCTGAGCCAATTGCCATGTTTATTGCCGAGATTTCATCCTCCGTGTGTTTAACCACGATATTGAACCGCCGCTCCTGGGCTGCCATGAAATGCAATATAGAAGAAGCGGGGGTCATGGGATAAGCAGAATAGAACTTGCAGCCGGCTTTGATAGCCCCCATGCAAATGGCATCGTTGCCTGTAAGCAGCATTCGTCCGCCTGTTCCTATTTTTTCAAGTTTGTAATTGAAATCATTCGGGAAATTCTTTTTCAAATAATCATATCCGGCCTTGGCAACCATCGTATTATCATTGATTATCTTGTCCCCTTTTCTTTTGAAGGTATCCTTTATGACCCCCGCCACTATCTCAAAATCATAATCGATAAGCGCAATGGAAGCGCCCAGCGCAACATTATTTTTCATAATTGTTTCTGCGCCGATTTCCTTGATTATATTATTAAGCGGCACTGGATAGAGTCTTATGTCTTCCCTGAATTCTTTGCGGTCCAAAACTTCAGCACTGTCGTATATAATCCCACTGCCGGAAGTGAGTTCATCCTTATGCATGAATATTGTTTCTTTATTCAGGGCAATCAGCACGTTGACACCCTTTACCTGTGAAAATATCTCCCTGTCTTCTACCCTCACCTGCAATGTGTTATGACCGCCTTTAATGAGTGAGGGATATTCATTGATATCATACACATGCAGACCCCCGCGCGAGCATGACTGTGAAAAAATAAGTCCTGTCGCCATTATTCCTTCCCCTGCCTTTCCGCCTATTTTCCAGGTAAGCTTGTTTTTTTCCATTATATCAACTCATTTCGTGTATGATGAAATCATGTTTTTTATTCCAGCCAATCTAACCGTCTCCTGATAAAGATTGTAACCAATATGCAATATAGTTTATGGAATTATTGAATTCTCCAGATAATCAAAATTAATCACATTAAATTAAAACCCGGTTATCCCATGGATTTCGTATCTCAGTTTCGCAATATAATTATTGAAACTTTCAACATCTTTAATCCTTTTTTTAACAAGAGCCCGTATCCTTGCACGTATCTGCGTATTTGGCACAATCCCGTATGCGAGGAGATGCTGGATTATTTTATGCGCAGACATGCCGCCTTTTTTATCCCAGTCGGTCAACAGGATGATCTCTTTCCCGCTCCTTTGCAGCGCTTCTGTGAATTCAAGCAGCGGCTGCTGGGTGGAAAACCGGATTTCACCTTTTATTCCCAGGAATCGCAGCGATTCCGCATCTCTTTTCCCCTCTACTACGATAATCGCTCCCTCGTCTGAAAGCGCCAGGAGTTCCTGGATGAGTTCTTCAAGCTTTTCAAGACGTTCAATATCTTCAAGAATCATTTTGTTCATTGCTGGATAAGAACCTTCAAAACCTCATTAGCGTCCATGCCAGTAATCTTCACTGATTTTTTACTGTTTGTTAAACCTGAGATTATCCGGACATTTCCGGAATTGACCTTGAATAAATCTGACAGGAATGATAGGAGCTCTGCATTGGCTCTTCCCTTTTGTGCCCTTTCAGAGAGCCGGATTTCAATTCGCTTTCTCCATGGATTATATCCGTGCACGGCAGTCTCTTTTGCGCCTGCCGATATTTCAAGGTCAAGGATTACGCCGTCACCGGATGGCTTGATGGCATCTTTCATTAATGGATGTAATGGGTAGGATAATATTAATTATGTTGTTGTGGGGATGTTTCCAGATTTTACTTCTGGAAAAGCTTCGATACACCTGATATTACCACAGCCTAGCCATTTCATGATATATGCACCGCTGCCATCTATGTATACAAAAGTATTAGCATAACGCTGTTTTCCATTAATCACGTCATCCTTGCCAATCCAGCACCCGGTGTTAATGAATGTTTTATTTCCAATGTCTGCATTAGGTCCGTATGAGCCTGCAAAATGGGTATGACCAAAAACCACAACATCCGCATCTATCGTATCCTTATTTTTTTTATAATATCCACTATTTATAATCTCTTCCACGGTCTTATCTTTTGATTTTATCATGTCGTACACGATTCTCTGGAGATGAACAACAACACCGGGAATCGAGCTTATTGCAAAATAACCTGTGCCGGCTGCCCATATGACAATATATGTAAATTGGGATGGCTGATGAAGCAAATAGTATGACCAACTGTAATAGGCCCCTGCAATAACCAAACCGACCCATATTAGATTAGTAAGATTAGTATAGAAATTGGATTTTAAATAAGAGCTCAAGATATAGTTCCAAAAATATCTGCATCCAAAATATAACATTACTAATATCAGTATAAAAAAAACAACATTCAGTGAATTCAGGAGTCTGGGCAATACTAGTTTTTCCAGACCATACATCCCCCCAACGAACAGAATTAAAAATGCTATTAGATTTTCTACCCAGTGTTTTTTTGTATAAGTAATATTGAAGAGGCTTTGAAACCAGGCAATGGGATCCCATTTCTCACCTAAAAGACTCGATACCTTCTTTAGGACATCCTGTTCTTTGTCAAACTGTTGACCGTGAAGGAAAAAGTATTTACGATCTCCTTTTCCTGCATTAAAGCCCCTTGGGATACCGGTTTGTTTATCTGCTTCAGGATAGTGGCTATCATGAACCTCAAATTTCGTACCATTGGGCAATGCAACAAAGTTAACATAATCTTCAAGCTCACCAAGTGAATCGTCATGATTACCCACCACGTAAATTTTTTCGAAGTCAGCCTCGGAAAGAATAGAGAAGGGTTTCATGCCTTGCATGATAACGTTGTCCCTGTTTCCATCTTTGGGATCCCATAGCTCCAGAATATCACCAAGTAAAACCATTTTTTCGGGTTTTATTATAGTAACCTCTGAATCTTTACATTCAGAATCATTATAATTCACTTTCTTAGATTGGTTATTCAGACCACGCACCCATTCTAAGAAATCACAGAATTCGGATTGATTGCTGGAATCACTACCTAAATGCACATCAGATACAACGATATAAGCCATAATGCACCCGTTGTAGTGTTTGTATATGGGGATTTATAGTTATTCCCAAATTTAAACAGTATGATATACTATCAACAAACTAATATGCACGTAACACTATCCTGAATTGATTAAAGATGATACGTCTTGGAAAGATTGCTTTCGCCAATTGTGATTTCCCGTATTATGCCATGGAATACGGAAAGGTAAAGGCAGACGATATAGAGATCAAAGAAGGTCATCCTGTCGAACTTGCAAATATGATTTCCATGGGCGAGCTTGATATAAGCCCCATATCTTCAATAATGTACGGGAAACTCAATGACCTCCTCATATTGCCCGGGCTTTCTATTACATCAAATGATTTCACCAAAAGCGTATTGATATGCTCAAACGGAAAATTGGACCTTCCGCAGCTTGAGGGAAAAACACTTTGCATCCCGGAAACAACTGCAAGTTCAGCTACGCTGATAAAAATCATTTTAAGGCTAAAAGGCGTGAATGTTAATATCAACCAATGCAAGGGAACCGATATAGACCGGATGTTAAAGCATGGCGATGCCGCTCTCCTGATAGGGGACAGCGCCCTGCAGGCCATTGGAAAGTACGGGATTATTGCAGACCTCGGGAATGAATGGAAGATGCTTACAGGTAAGAAAATGGTGTACGCATTGTGGGTTGTCAGGGAAGAATTCGCAAAAAAGCATCCTGATAAGGTAAGATATGTTTTAAAAACCATTCTTAAATCAAAGGATTATGCTTACAGGAACATCGGTGAAATCGCGGCTTTCATTGGAAGAGAGAAAAAAATCGACTGCAATTTCATGCGCGATTACCTCCATACATTGAATTATGATTTTGACGATGAGAGCATTGAAAGTCTGAAACTTTATTTTAAGTATGCAAAAGAATGTGGGATAGTAAAGGATGTGAAGCTTCGGTTTTTCGATGATTGTGAAAGGGATGCGAAAAAGTAGAAAAGATAGTAGAAAAAAGCAGAAAAAATATAAGCTGAGAGAAACATTTAAGCTTAGTGAAGTAGTTTAAGGGGCGCACGTCCACGAGGTTTTAACAAAAATTGCCATTGATTCAGGAATATTTTTTATCCATGACTGGTAGCATTAGTTTGAAACTAGTGGATAAGAAGTTTGGGCTCGTAGCTCAGTCAGGCAGAGCACCGGGCTTTTATTCAATCCGTAAAAGGAATGAAAAGATACCCGATGGTCGAGGGTTCAAATCCCTCCGAGCCCGTACTGTCCGGGAGGTAATTGTGTGAAAGAGAAAGAGCATACTGGAAGGGATTTCAATCCCCTTGAACATAAAATGGTACCAAATCATGAAATATTAAATGAAGAGGATCTTAATAAAATACTATCGGAATTCAAAGTAGAAAAAGAACAATTGCCAAAGATTCGTATTTCAGACCCGTCTGCCGTGTCCGTCAAAGCTAAAGTCGGCGATGTGGTCCGGGTCACCCGTGATAGCCCGACAGCGGGGAAGTCATATTTCTATCGATTGGTCATTGCGTGAGATAAAATTTGAGGTAATATGTTAGACAGAAGGGTACTATCAAAAGCGTATTTTACAAGTGAGAAAATAGTTCGTCATCATGTGGATTCTTTCAATGATTTCCTGGAACATGGTCTTCAGAAAGTCATTGATGAACAGAGGATTATTGAAACTGATATCGAAGGCACGTATGTAAAACTCAAGAAAATCCGGGTGGGTAATCCTGTCGTGAAAGAAGCTGACGGCGCAATGGATAAACTCTATCCCACAGAAGCAAGGCTAAGAAACATAACCTATGCTGCGCCGCTTAGACTCAGCATGTCCATCGTCAGCCCCGAAGGTGAAAAAGAGGATAAAGAAGCAGAGATTGGTCTTTTGCCCATCATGATTTGGTCAAAAGCGTGCAACCTTGTTGGATTGACCCAGAAAGAAATGATAGAACTCGGGGAAGACCCACAGGACCCGGGCGGGTATTTTATAATAAACGGTACCGAGCGCGTAATTACCACGCTTGAAGACCTGGCCCCTAACAAAATCCTTGTGGAACTGGAAGAACGATACGGTGAAAATATCGAGGTTGCAAAGGTATTTTCGCAAAGGCGTGGTTATCGCGCACTGGTTGTCGTGGAACGGAGCAGGAAATCGATTCTTGAAGTCTCGTTCCCGTCCATTTCGGGGAGAATCAATTTTGTCACACTCGTCCGCGCACTTGGCATCGAGACTGACCAGGATATCGTGAATTCCGTATCCGATGATCCTGAGATTATTAAATTCATGCTTGAGAACCTTGAAGAATCGGAAGCAGCGAATAAAGAAGAAGCCATGGAAAAAATCGGGCTGCGGGTCGCATCAGGACAATCCAGGGAATACCAGGTAAAAAGAGCAAATTATGTGATTGACAGGTATTTGCTGCCGCATCTCGGGAATGACGAGGCGCACCGTATGTTGAAAGCACAGTTCCTCGGGCGCATGGCCCAGGCATGCTTTGAACTTGCTCTTGGCAAAAGGGGCAGCGATGATAAAGACCACTATGCCAATAAGCGACTCAAACTCTCAGGCGAATTGTGCGAAGACCTGTTCAGGGTTTCTTTCAACAGGCTTACGCGCGATATCAAATACCAGCTTGAAAGGGCAAGTATGAGGAACAGGGACCTCAACGTTACAACTATCGTGCGGGCTGATGTCCTGAGCGAACGGTTGGTACATGCACTGGCTACGGGCAACTGGGTCGGAGGCAGGACGGGCGTCTCGCAGCTTCTTGACCGCACCGACTATATTGCATCGCTCTCGCATTTACGCAGGGTCATATCCCCATTATCAAGAGCGCAGCCACATTTTGAAGCAAGGGATTTGCATCCCACACAGTGGGGAAGAATATGCCCTTCCGAAACACCTGAAGGACCCAATTGCGGTCTTGTAAAAAACTTTGCGCAACTGGTTGAGATTTCAACTGCCGCAGGGGATGAAGCCCAATTTAAGAACATGCTTTATGAACTGAAGGTAGTCCCGATTATCCCGCAGCTTGTCGGGATGGAAGAAGTGCCCACGACTTATGCTACGGAATTGGAGGCGCTTGAGGAAGCAGAAGAAGTAAAAGTTGAACAACCCGAAGAGGAGGTTGAATCCTTTGAATAAGGCAAGAGTTTTCTTAAACGGTGAACTGATAGGAACCCATGATAAACCAAAAGAACTTGTTTCGGAATTGAGAAAAAGGAGAAGAACTGGTGATATCAAGAAACAGGTGAATATCATTTACTATGAGGATACGAATGAGATAATCATTAATTCCGACCAGGGAAGGGCAAGACGTCCCGCGATTATCGTAGAAAATGGTAAGTCACTTGTAACCCAGGAACAAATCGAACGCTTAAAAAAGAAAGAAATCAATTTTGACAGTCTTGTCGATGCGGGTTTCATTGAGTATCTTGATGCCGAAGAGGAAGAAAATGCCTTTATTGCAATCGATGAAAAGCATTTAACTTCCAAACATACACATCTTGAGATAGACCCGTCTTTGATCCTCGGTATCTGTACTGGCATGGTGCCTTTCCCGGAACACAATGCATCGCCCAGGAATACGATGGGCGCAGGCATGATCAAACAGTGTCTTGGCATGTCAACGCCCAATATGAAATTACGACCTGATACAAGGGCTCACGTATTGCATTATCCGCAAAAGGCGCTTACCTCAACACAAACCGCAGAAGCAATCGGGTTTGACCTGCGGCCCGCAGGGCAGAATTTCGTAGTTGCAGTATTATCATACGAAGGCTATAATATCGAAGATGCACTTGTCGTGAATAAGGGGTCGATCGAACGCGGTCTTGGCAGGAGCCATTTCTTCAGGACAAATGAAGGCGAAGAGCGGAAATATCCAGGCGGCCAGGAGGATAAATTCGAGATTCCGGATACCGAAGTCAGGGGCGCAAGGAGCGCCGAGGTCTACAAACAACTTGACAGTGATGGTATTGTAAATCCGGAAATACCCGTAGGACCGAATGATGTCCTGATAGGGAAAACAAGCCCACCGCGGTTCCTTGAAGAACCGACAGAACTTGGCATAAGCCCTGTTCAGAGAAGGGAAAGCTCAGTTACCATGCGTTCCAATGAAAAAGGAATAGTGGATACCGTTATACTCACAGAATCCGAAAATGGCTCAAGGCTTGCGAAAGTGAGAACAAGAGACCACCGGATTCCTGAAATCGGGGATAAATTCGCATCCAGGCACGGGCAGAAAGGTGTAATCGGCCTGATAGTACCTTATGAAGACATGCCTTTCACGGAAGGCGGTATGGTTCCCGACCTTATAATTAACCCGCATGCAATCCCCTCAAGGATGACCGTGGGCCATGTCCTTGAAATGATTGGCGGAAAAGTCGGGTCGCTTGAAGGAAGAAGGGTGGACGGCACTGCATTCTCGGGTGATTCCGAAGATGACCTGCGTTCTGCGCTGCCCAAACACGGTTTTTCACACACCGGGAAAGAAGTTTTCTACGATGGCATAAACGGCAACAAGATACAGGCAGACATATTTGTCGGCGTTATCCTGTACCAGAAACTCTATCACATGGTATCGTCAAAGATGCACGCAAGGTCACGAGGGCCTGTCCAGGTATTGACCAGGCAGCCCACGGAAGGCAGGGCAAGGGAAGGCGGCTTGAGGTTCGGAGAAATGGAGCGTGATGTCCTTATCGGGCACGGTGCGGCTATGGCTCTAAAGGAGCGGCTTCTTGACGAGTCGGACAAGGTCATGGAATACGTCTGCTCCCATTGCGGCATGATAGCGACTCTTGATAAAAGAAGAAATATCACCCGGTGCCAGGATTGCGGCGCGGAGACTGATATACACCCTGTTGAAATGAGCTATGCTTTCAAACTATTGCTTGATGAAATAATTTCTCTTGGCGTTGCGCCAAGGCTTGAATTAGAAGACGCTGTGTAGGTGAATATTATGGTAATTGCAACCCCAAAAAGAGTAAAACAGATAAAATTCGGACTTATATCCCCCAAAGAATTCCGTAAGATGAGCGTAACAAGAGTCATTACGGCTGATACGTATGACGATGACGGTTTTCCGATTGAGATGGGATTGATGGATACTAAACTCGGGGTGATTGACCCGGGCCTGCGCTGCAAGACATGCGGAGGACGCGCGGGTGAATGCCCGGGGCATTTCGGGCACATAGAGCTTGTGGCGCCTGTCATTCATGTCGGTTTTGCCAAGCTCATACGCAAGATTTTAAGAGCCACATGCAGGAAATGCGGCGCTTTGCTTCTTGAACCCAAGCAGAAACAGGAAACTGTTGAAAAGATAAGAACACTTAAGAAAATGGGACAATCCATAGAGGATGTCGTCAACGAGGTTTTCAAAGAGGCGCGAAAAGCCGGAAAATGCCAGTATTGCGAAGAAGCCCAGCAGGAAATCAAATTCGAAAAACCCACTACTTATATTGAGGACGGGCACAAGCTTATGCCAACCGACATACGCTCACGTCTTGAGAAAATAACGGATGAGGATATCGAAGTAATCGGGATGGACCCGCAAAACGCACGCCCGGAATGGATTATACTGACCGTACTCCCGGTTCCCCCGGTCACGATGCGGCCTTCAATTACACTTGAATCAGGCCAGCGCAGTGAAGATGACCTCACACACAAACTCGTGGATATCATAAGGATTAACCAGAGGTTCCAGGAAAACCGTGAAGCAGGAGCGCCGCAGTTAATCATTGAGGACTTATGGGAATTATTGCAGTACCATGTGACCACTTTCATTGATAATGCAGTATCCGGCGTGCCGCCTGCCCGCCACAGGTCGGGAAGACCATTGAAAACGCTTTCCCAGCGGTTAAAAGGCAAAGAAGGACGATTCAGGGGAAGCTTGTCAGGTAAACGCGTCAATTTCTCGGCAAGGACTGTGATTTCACCTGACCCGAACCTCATGATACATGAGGTAGGTGTACCTCTTGCTATAGCAAAAGAACTCACAATCACAATGAACGTTACCCCGAGAAATATCGATGAAGTGAAAGAATATGTAAGGAGGGGTCCGGATAACCATCCGGGCGCAAATTATATCGTAAGAGTAGACGGGCGAAGGGTAAAAGTCACGGATAAGAATTGCGGCGAACTTGCTGACCTTATCGAACTTGGATGGAAAATCGACAGGCAGATAAAAGATGGAGATATCGTATTATTCAACAGGCAGCCATCACTTCACAGGATGAGCATCATGGCGCATGAAATCAAAGTGCTGCCGCATAAGACATTCAGGCTTAATCCTGCAGTATGCCCCCCGTATAACGCAGACTTTGACGGGGACGAAATGAACATGCATATACCGCAAACCGAGGATGCACGTGCAGAGGCAAAAATCCTGATGCATGTCAAAGAAAACATTCTTTCCCCCAGATTCGGCGGGCCTATTATTGGCGGTATCCATGACTATATTTCAGGAATGTTCTTACTTACAAACAGTAAAGATAATATATTCAAGGAAGATGCCCTGGAACTTCTTGCCAAATCAGAGATCAGGGAGTTGCCGGAACCTGCAGGAACACAGGATAAAAACCCCTACTGGACTGGAAAACAGATTTTCAGCCAGATATTACCCAAAGGTCTTAACTTACAGTTCAAGGCTGAAATCTGCGAACATTGCGATACCTGCAAAGGTATGGATTGCGAACATGATGCCTATGTAGTCATTAATGACGGGGTGCTTGAGCGCGGGTCAATCGATGAAAAAGCTATAGGCGCATTCAAGAGCGTGATACTTGATAAACTTATAAAAGAATTCAATCCGGACGTGGCGTGCAAATTTATTGATGACGCGACGCGTCTTTCCATACGGGGTATTATGCGTTACGGGTTCAGTTTCGGTATAGACGACGAATATGTCCCGCCTGAGGCGCAAAACCAGATAAACGAGGAATTGAGCGGCGCAAAAAACAGAGTTGAAAAACTGATAGGTGTATTCCGGGCAGGCGAACTTGAACCGCTGCCAGGAAGGTCTGTCGCAGAAACTCTTGAAATGGAGATAATGAAAGAATTATCAAAAGCAAGAGACACCACAGGAGATATTGCAGACCGCCATCTTGGGATGGACAATTCCGCCGTAATAATGGCACGGTCAGGGGCACGGGGTTCCATGCTCAACCTGACACAGATGGCTGCATGCGTGGGCCAGCAGGCGGTGCGAGGCGAACGGATCAAACGAGGTTATGCAGGCAGGACATTATCCCACTTTGATAAGGGAGACCTGGGCGCTGAAGCCCACGGATTCGTTGAAGCAAGTTACAAGGGAGGATTATCTCCAACTGAATATTTCTTCCATGCCATAGGCGGGCGGGAAGGTCTTGTGGACACAGCAGTTCGAACGTCACAGTCAGGTTACTTGCAGCGGCGGCTTGTAAATGCATTGCAGGATCTGGAAGTGCAATATGACGGAACGGTAAGGGATACAAGGAATATGATTATCCAGTTCAAATACGGAGAAGATGGGATCAACCCAATGAACAGTGATTTCAGTAAACCGGATGCAGTCAGGCGTATTATCGCTTCCGCGGCAGGAGTGAAAGAATGAAAAACTTTAAGAAAGTTTTATCAAAAACCTTTGAGAAAGGTTTATCAAACGACGGGTATGGCACGCCATACCCGGACACGCCCTCCCGAGGCGTGACTCGGGAAGGGTATGCTTTGCATACCCTATACCGCATAAAGCGAGGTGTCGCTTTATGACCAGCTTATCCCAAAAAAGTGTTGAGGAGAGAGTTTCAGCTCTCCTTTTGCCTCAAAAAGTGATTGATAACCTGATGAATGAACTCAAAGATAAAAAGGTTTCAAAGAAACAAATGGATTTAATCGTTGAACGGGTTCTTTCCGGATATCTCAATTCTTCTATTGAAGCCGGAGAAGCTGCGGGTGTTGTTTCGGCGCAATCGATAGGAGAACCCGGTACTCAGATGACAATGAGAACTTTCCACTACGCGGGTGTTGCTGAAATCAACGTTACTCTTGGGCTTCCTCGCTTAATCGAGATTGTGGATGCCAGGAAAAACCCTAGCACTCCAATGATGACGATATTTCTTGAAAAGGATTATGCCTTCGACAGAGACAAAGCGCGTGAGCTTGCATGGAAAATAGAGGCAACCAATATCACGGTGCTGGGCAGCATGTCAACTGACATAACCGAAATGAAAATAATCATCGAGCTTAATAAGAAAGTGCTCACTCAGCGGAATATGACTGCAAAAGAGATAGCGGCCAAAATTGAAGAAGAACTCGGCGTTTCGGCAGAAATTAAGGAGGATACGCTTTTACTGACACCTGAGGAACCCTCGTACAGGCAATTGCTCCAGCTTGTTAAAAATGTCCAGTCTATCATATTGAAGGGTATCAAAGGAATAAAAAGGGTCGTTATCAGGAAAGAAGAAAGCGGCGAATATGTTTTGTATACAGAAGGCTCGGTGCTTAAAGAAGTTCTGGCCATTGAAGGCGTCGATGCAACAAGGACGCGTACCAACAACGTCAATGAAATCTTTGAAGTGATGGGTATAGAGGCTGCCAGGGCCGCATTGATACATGAAGCAACGGAAACGCTAAGGGAACAGGGTCTTACTGTGGATGTGCGCCATATCATGCTCGTTTCTGATATAATGACTGTAGACGGGGATGTAAAACCCATAGGCAGGCACGGCATATCCGGTGAAAAAGCAAGCGTTCTTGCGCGGGCTGCATTTGAAGTGACAGTCAGCCATCTTCTGGATTCTGGTATGCGCGGGGATATTGACGAACTGCGGGGAGTAACGGAAAATGTAATAGTAGGGCAGCCCATAAGACTGGGTACAGGAAATGTTAAGTTGATTGCAAAAAAAGCTACATAAAGGAGAATAGACATGGAAACTGATATTAACAAAGTATTGAGAAACGTTTTATCAACAGGAAAAGTAGTAATCGGCTCAAGACAGGCCACTGATGCTGTAAAGAACGGGAAAGCGCAGGTTGTTGTAGTGTCGTCTAATTGCTTTGAAAAGACAATGGATGAAGTGAAGGGCGTGCCTGTAATAAAATACCCGGGAAATGGCGTTGACCTTGGAATTGCATGCGGCAAACCGTTTTCGATTGCTGCGCTTGCAGTGCTGGAACCGGGAGAGTCGGAAATACTCTCTTTTAAGGGAGAATGAAGTTTGACGAACCCGCCTAAAAGAAATGATGTTCAATGGGTTCATAAGAGTTTGAACCCCTCTAAACAGGAGTGATAATCAATGGGTTCATCAAAGAGTGAAGTCAAGTTAAGCACTGATGGAATACGGTATATAGCGTTATTTGAAAACCTGACCGGAGCAAGGGCAAGAGACTGCTTTGAAGATTCAGAGAACAACCGGTTGTTGTTTGTTGTCAAGAACGGTGATATGGGATTGGCAATCGGGAAAGGCGGGGACCATATAAATCGCGTGAAGAAAGCTATCGGAAAAAACATTGAAATAATCGAACATTCCGATGACCCGGCCGAGTTCGTAAAAAATGCATTTCATCCTGTTTTAATAAAAAATGTAAACATTTCTGTTAGTGATGGCAAGCGTATAGCTTATGTAGAAGTTCCAACTAAAGAGAAGGGGCTTGCCATCGGGAGAGACGGCAAAAATATTGAAAAGGTAAAAAAGCTCTCCTTAAGGCACCATAATATAAGCGATGTGATTATTCAGTAATCAAAATTATTTGGAGGAAAAAACTACATGGGAAAAGGAATATACGCGGCTCGCAAACTAAAGAGCGATAGCAAAAATTTCAGATGGGCCGATGGCGATTACGCAAGACGGGCTCTTAATCTGGACGTTAAGGCAGACCCTCTCGGGGGAGCGCCCCAGGCACGAGGTATTGCACTTGAGAAAGTAGGCGTTGAGGCAAAACAGCCCAATTCGGCTATACGAAAATGCATACGCCTTCAGCTTATCAAGAACGGGAAGCAGATATCGGCATTCTGCCCCGGAGACGGCGCGGTCAATTTCATTGATGAACATGATGAAGTAATCGTGGAACGGATAGGCGGCAGGATGGGCGGAGCTATGGGGGATATCCCCGGTGTACGCTGGAAAGTGGTTGCTGTGAACAACGTGAACCTGAGACAGCTTGTTCTGGGTAAGAAGGAAAAACCGGTGAGATAATATGCAAAAATTATTCGGAAAATGGGATTTTACAGAAGTTGAGGTTAAAGACCCAAGCGTCAAAGGCTATATCAATCTTTTACCGATCGTTATTCCGCACTCCGGCGGCAGGAATGCAAAACAGCAGTTCAGCAAATCAACGTATAACATCGTTGAGCGGCTTGCCAATAAGATAATGCGTGAAGAAAACAACACAGGCCAGAAAATAACGGTTATCAATAATATTAAGGAAGCTTTTGAAATAATCAATAAGAAAACAGGACAGAATCCTGTTCAGATGCTTGTTAATGCGATAATAAACGCGGGGCCAAGAGAGGAAACGGTACGATTGCAGTACGGTGGCATCGCTGTTCCAAAATCCGTGGATACAGCGCCCCAGCGCCGTGTGGATACAGCCCTGCGGCTTATCGCTGAAGGGGCGCAGCAGGCATCTTTCGGTACAAAGAAGGCACTTTCGAGCGCTCTTGCAGACGAGATAATCGCGGCAGCCAACCATGACGTAAAAGGATACGCCATGGGCAAGAAGGATAATATAGAAAGAGTTGCGAAGGCGGCACGGTAAAATCGCATAATCTCCGGGTTATGTGAACTTTTTTTATTTTTCCATCCTTTTAATTACACATAAAGCATATAAAAGCATTTTTTCCTTATCCCGTGATGTTTTTCTGGTTTTCAAAGTGTTTATATAGGATAGAATAATAGTGAACCAAAATCTCCAATAAAAGAGGTAAATCATAATATGGGCAGAAGAAAGAAAATGGTCGAGCGCGTAACTGCGCTGATGGATAAACCCGAATTTATCCGGAACATCGGCACAGTGGCGCATATCGACCACGGTAAAACAACATTCTCCGATAACCTGCTTGCAGGCGCAGGCATGATTTCAAAAGAACTGGCCGGCGAGCAGTTATTCATGGACTTTGATGAAGAAGAACAAAGACGCGGAATCACGATTGATGCTGCAACGGTCTCAATGGTGCACGAATACGAGGGAAAGGAATACCTTATCAACCTTATCGATACGCCGGGACACGTTGACTTTGGCGGTGACGTTACTCGCGCTATGAGGGCCGTAGATGGCGCGGTTGTGCTGGTTGATGCTGTCGAAGGTCCAATGCCGCAGACAGAAACAGTGCTTCGGCAGGCTCTACGTGAAAATGTAACGCCAATTCTTTTTATTAACAAGGTTGACCGGCTCATTAATGAGTTAAAGCTCACTCCGGCTGACATGCAAATGCGCCTGGGGCTTGTAATCGACAAGGTCAATAAGATAGTTAAAGGCTTGAAACCCGATCAGTATGATAAACTGAAGCTTGATCCTGTAGTTGGCAAAGTTGCTTTCGGGTCAGCCCTTAATAATTGGGCAATCAGCATTCCTTTTATGAAGAAGACCGGTATCGGATTCAAGGAAATTATAGAATTATGCCAGGCTGAAAAGCAGAATGTGCTTGCTGAAAAATGTCCGCTTCATGTTGTAATGAATGACATGATAATAAAATTCCTTCCAAGCCCTGCCCAGGCACAACAGGAACGAATAAAAGTCATCTGGCACGGTGATAAGGAAAGCGAGATCGGAAAATCCATGATAAATGTGGATAGGAATGGCAAAGTAGCTCTTATGATAACCGATATTACCACCGACCCACATGCAGGTGAAGTCGCAAGCGGAAGGCTTTTCTCCGGTACACTTGAAAGGGGTAAGGAAATTTACATTTCAGGAATGCCTAACGCGAACAGGATACAGTCAGTAGGTCTCTTCATGGGTCCTGAGCGAATTGAGTGCGATAAGATCCCTGCGGGAAATATTGTAGCAGTAACAGGTTTAAGTGACGCCATAGTCGGTTCGACAGCATCAACAGACAAGAGCATGACGCCATTTGAGAGTATAAGGCATGTCAGCGAGCCTGTGATGACCGTTGCCGTTGAAGCTAAACACATGAAAGACTTGCCAAAACTGGTTGAAGTATTAAGGCAGGTCGCAAAGGAAGACCCAACCCTTAAAGTAATGATAAACCAGGAAACCGGAGAGCATCTCCTGGCAGGAATGGGCGAACTGCATCTTGAGGTCGTTGCGGGCAGGATCCAGCGCGACAAACATGTTGAGATTACTACATCAAAGCCGCTTGTGGTATACAGGGAAACAGTCTCAACTCATGCCGGTCCGGTAGAAGGAAAATCTCCTAACCGGCATAACAGGTTCTATGTTGAACTTGAACCGCTGTCTCCAGCTGTAATTGAGCTTATTAAAAATAATGAAGTTTCAATGAGACAGCCGGAAGTTGAGCGCAGGGATATTCTCATGAAAGCAGGTTTTACCAAGGATGAAGCCAAGGGAATTACACATATCTATGAGACAAATGTCTTTATCGATATGACAAAGGGTATCCAGTATTTGAATGAAACAATGGAACTCATACTGGAAGGCTTTGAAGAAGTCATGAAGGCCGGACCCATGTCCAGGGAACCCGTAATGGGAGTAAAGGTAAAATTAATGGATGCAAAACTCCATGAAGACTCAATCCACAGGGGGCCGGCACAGGTCATCCCGGCGTCAAGACAGGCAGTCCAGGCCGCAATGCTCATGGCAGGGGCTACGCTCCTAGAACCTTTCCAGAAAGTATTCATCCATGTTCCCCAGGACCAGATGGGCGGCGCAATGCGTGAAATGCAGGGAAGGCGCGGCTCCATACTTGATATGAAAACAGAAGGTGACACCACGATTATTGAAGCTAAGGCGCCTGTTGCGCAGTTGTTCGGATTTTCCGGCGATATACGCTCGGCAACCGAAGGCAGGGCAATGTGGAGCACGGAATTTATAGGATTTGAACCTATACCCGGGAATATGCTCAATGACATCGTGATGGATATCAGGAAACGCAAAGGATTGAAACTCGAAATGCCAAAACCGAGTGATTTCATAAGTCCCTGAACAACGCAAGGTTTAAAAACAAAAACAACAATACGAACACAAAACAATATCCTAAAAAATTAAAGGAGAAATATTATGGCAGAGAAACCACATTTAAATTTAGCAGTCATCGGGCATATCGACCACGGTAAATCAACGCTTGTAGGTAGATTATTGTTTGAGACTGGCGCGGTACCACCGCATATCATCGAAAAGTATAAGGAAGAAGCAAAAGCGAAAGGCAAAGAATCATTTGTATTTGCATGGGTAATGGACTCTCTTAAGGAAGAGAGAGACAGGGGTATCACAATCGACGTGGCTCACGAGAGATTCGATACCGCAAAATACTATTTCACAATTGTGGATTGCCCGGGTCACAGGGACTTCGTCAAGAACATGATCACAGGCGCTTCACAGGCGGACGCAGCCATTCTGGTATGCGCTGCCAAAGAGGGTGTCCAGTCACAGACAAAGGAACATGTATTCCTTGCAAGAACCCTGGGTATTACCCAGTTGATTATAGCACTTAACAAGATGGACGAAGTCAACTATGACAAGGCACGATATGATGCGGTTAAAACCGAGGTCAGCACCCTTCTTAAGATGGTTGGCTATAAACCGGATGAAATGAACTTCATCCCCACATCAGCTTTCAAAGGCGATAACCTTGCCAAGCCAAGTGAGAATACCAAATGGTACACAGGACCAACCTTGCTGGCAGCCCTTGACATGTTAAAACTGCCTGAGAAACCTGTATCATTACCGCTTCGCATCCCGGTACAGGATGCATATACTATCTCCGGTATCGGAACGGTTCCTGTGGGAAGAGTTGAGACAGGAAAGATGAAACCCGGTGATAAAATTATTTTCATGCCTGCCAAGGCAGTCGGCGAAGTCAAATCCATTGAAATGCATCACCAGGAAATCAAAGAAGCGCTTCCAGGCGATAACATCGGATGGAACGTAAGAGGCGTTGAGAAAAAGGATATCAGGCGCGGAGATGTCTGCGGGCCTGTTGATAAGCCGCCAGTGGTTGCTGAAGAATTTACTGCACAGATCGTAGTATTACAGCATCCGTCTGCAATTACAATTGGCTATACGCCAGTATTGCACTGCCATACGGCACAGGTTGCAGGCACAATCACTGCAATATTGAAGAAGCTTGACCCCAAGACAGGTCAGACTGCTGCAGAAAACCCTGATTTCATCAAGGCTGGAGATGCAGCTATTGTCACTATAAAACCAACCAAGCCGCTGTGTATCGAAAAGGTAAAAGAGATTCCACAGCTTGGCAGGTTTGCGATACGAGATATGGGAATGACCATTGCAGCAGGCATGGTCCAGGATATTAAACCGCGCATTTAATCCTCCTTTTTTAATTTTTAAAACGGAGTTCAAAATGGTCCAGAAAGCAAGAATACGTTTATCAGGAACAAGTCCTGTTACACTTGATGGGATATGTTCCCAGGTAAAAGACATAGCAGTAAAAACCGGAGTTAATATCTCCGGTCCGGTTCCCCTACCTACCAAGAAGCTGGTGGTTCCATGCAGGAAAAGCCCGGATGGCGAGGGGAGCGCGACGTGGGACCACTGGGAGATGAGAGTGCATAAAAGGCTCATCGACCTTGATGCTGATGAACGGGCTTTGCGCCAGTTAATGCGCATACAGGTGCCTAAAGATATCAGTATCGAGATAGTGCTGACGACTTAAACATGGTTATTTTTAACCATTCTCATTTTTTTATTTTTTAACATTCATAAAGCGACACCTCGCTTTATCCTGTGTTGGGATATGCTTTGTATACCCCTCGACTTTGCTAAAGGTTTGTTTTAATATTATTGAACGCTTAATTAAAGTCGTGAAAAGCGAGTCAGGCCAAGTAACCATAGACTATATCGCAGGCATCGGGATATTTCTACTGGCTGTTATTTTTGTATTCCAGTTCACTTACGGTTTGTTCGTACCCTTCCAGTCAGGCTCGGATAAGGCGACGCTTGCAGCAGACAGGGCAGGAACCGTACTTGTTGAACGTATGCTCCACGCCGATAAAGCAAGTGAGTTA
Source organism: uncultured archaeon (assembly GCA_902386255.1). GTDB lineage: Archaea > Halobacteriota > Methanosarcinia > Methanosarcinales > Methanoperedenaceae > Methanoperedens. The sequence goes on along the minus strand of CABMII010000040.1, from coordinate 3,014 downwards.
AATGTTATAGACCAGGGAAAATTATATTATTTCAAAACGAGATTGGGATATTCCAACCAGACTAACTATAATGCTGCGCTTCGGGAAATCGGAATATTCAGCAATGAATCCGTTTTTGATATGAATGTAACAGTTGCTTACCTGAACGGTACTATTATGAAAAACGGCACCAGTTTTCCACTTGTGAGCGGCCCGGCTCTCCCGGAAACCACTGATATCGGGCAGACTAACCGCCTTGTACTGATTGTAAATTCCTCGACAGGCTATAATGAAACAGCAATCATTTCAGTGAGGGTCTGGTAATGTTTGATGATAAAGCCCAGATGCATACGCTGGAAGGAGTAGCAGCAGCCACAATAATGCTTCTCGTCATAGTGTATGCCATAGACGCGACCTCGATGACGCCGCTTACTTCTTCAACCGCGAACGTGCATGTGGAAACCGAACTTCAGGTGCTCGGGCAGGATATCCTTGGGGCGCTGGATTATGCCGAACCCGGATATAATTCAAAACTTAAGAATGATGTTTTGAACTGGACCGGCACAGAATATACCTGGAATGGTAACAGTTATTCAGATAAGGTAAATGCCAGCAATATTCTTGATAATAATATTACCAAAATTTTAAATTCCACTTTGATAACGCAGGGCATTGCCCATAATGTGGAGCTGACTTTTCTTGCGAACAATGGGACTACTTATGTCACCCAGAGAATAATATATAACGGCAACCCTTCGGAAAACGCTGTGATAGTTTCAAGGAAAATAGCGCTGCACGATGGCGAGATTAACAAGACAAAATTGCCAAACAATCCGATAAATGATATCGATACCTCAACAAAGCTGTATAATATTGTTGATGTTAAACTTATTTTATGGAGAATGTGATGGAAATAACAAAAAACGAGGATGCACAGTTCATGCTGCTGGCAGGTTTTATTATTGCTATCGGGCTGGTGATAACCACAGTGATGCTTAATAATATCATTTTCGAAAGCAATATGGCTGGGGAAGCGGGAGGCGACCCAATAAAATATGATGTAGTGAACCTGATGCGTATCAGCGGGGATGAAATGAAAAGCGCATACAGAAATGCGACCAATGTCAGCGCGCCGAATGATAAAATGATCGCCAACTTCACAGTTCAAATGAATAATTTCAGCGCAAACCTGCCCAAGATTTATGCGCTGCACGGAGAAGGTGTGAACGTAAACTGGGATGTGAACAATTGGAAGAACGGTTATTATGCTAATTTCACAGATAACGGGACTGCAAGCGGCGCAGCGAACTGGACTGTGATTGAAAACGTGATGGACTCGAATATAACAGTGAATTTAACGACAATAACCACCCCTTTTAACATATGTGTCACGAGTTCAACAAAAACATGGCAAATAAACTTCACGACGGCTCCTGAAAATCGCACCATTAGCAGCAGCCAAATCATTGCAAATATATCTTCTCCTTACACCATCTCAATTATAAACGGCTCAAATGCATCGGGTAAATTCAACATCAAGGGCAATGCCTCTGGCAAAAACTTCATCCGTTCCCGCGATTACATCCTTTACTCCACAGTAACCCTTTCCACCAGCATTATGCGCGCCAATATCACTATTCCTGTTTCGGTGCCGTGGTGAACATATGAACCCAAAAAATTTCCTGAAAAATGAAGACGCGGTATCCATTACAGTAGGTTTCATTCTTATTTTATTCATTACGATACTGGTTTTCTCTGCAACCATTCTTTCTTTTTATACGCTCACGCTGCACTCCCAGCAAGCGGCAATGAGGGAAAGTTTTGATATCCTGGGAAGCGGATTTGTAGCAAGAGTAACTTCCATGGATACACTGGTAAATATAACCAGATCAAACGGCGGCACGGTGAACCAAGTGGAATATGATTTTTCAATTCCCGCAACCATTGCAAATGAGGGCTATGGCATCAATATAACCAAGGAAAGGATATTCCTTGATGCGGAAAATGACGCAAAAGCCTGGATACCTTTCAATTCCTCCTATAACATAACTGAGCAAATATACAGCAATGCGCAGGACTACAGACTGAGCTATGATAACAATACAAATTCAATGATAATAGAACAGCAATGAAAACCATTAAACTTCTCTCCTCGGAAGATGCAGTTTCGGAAGTAGTTGACTTCGTCACAATCCTCGGATTACTGGTGTTATCCATCGGGATCATAGCGGTGGCAGGATATCCATTAGTGAAGAATGCGCAGGAAGCAAACCATATAGAAAATACCAAGCAGAGTTTTATCGTGCTGGCAAATAACATCAATAAGGTTGTGATTGGGCAGGCGCCTTCCCAGAGCGTTGAGCTAAAGATGTACGGGGGGTCGCTGAGCATTACGGGAAGCAGTTCGATAAATATAACAGCAATAAATTCAACGAATAAAACCGTCACCCTTGTTGACAGGCAGATGCGAAGCATTGAAAGCATCGTGGGGGATACTTATGTTGCTTATGAAGGCACAGGCGTTTGGGCAAAGTATCCGAACGGCAATACGATACTTGTTTCCAAGCCGCTTATCACCAACCAAAGCAATGTGCTCGTTATTCCTATAGTAACCATAGGAGGGGTTTCATCAGCAGGCGGCAGCGGTATGAGCAGGGTTACGGCTAAAGGCGTGCCGAGTGTTGTTTTCTATAAAAATGTAAGCAATATCATTGTAAGAATCAACAGCACATATTCAAAGGGATGGGAGAATTATTTCGGTAATGTGATGGCATGGAGTTTCTGTTTTCCAGGAGAGTGCACCGCAAAACTTGATACGAAGAACATTGATGTATATATATTGAACATCCAGTTGGATACAGAGGTTGAATGAAACTATTAAATTCTGAGAGCGCGGCAGCAGAAGTCATAGGTCATATCCTTATCCTGTTCATCACTATTCTTGGAGTTGGCATGATAACCCTGTACGGCGTGCCTGCGATTTACAGCCTTGAGGATATGGCAAATGCCAAGAATGCGGAACAGTCATTTACTGT
>CABMII010000039.1 GCA_902386255.1 uncultured archaeon | reverse complement strand
GTTTTAATACCCAATCAGGATGTGTCATGTATTACGTATATACGTAATACTAAGATATAAGCATTTCGGTAGGGGTTGATCGATTTCTAAGAAATAGTGCGTAAATCAGGCGGAGTTAGGGTTTAATGAAAAGATATGTATTTAAGTAAGACACTATGGTAAACCATGAACTCTCTTGACTGGACTGAAAAATACCGCCCGCAGACACTTCCTGAGGTTGTGGGCCATAATAAGGCGGTTGAGGAGCTTAAAAAATGGGCAGAGGCGTGGGTACACGGGACGCCAGAGGCGAGGGCGGTTGTGCTTTACGGAAGAGCAGGGATAGGAAAAACCACTACAGCCCATGCGCTGGCGCACGATATGGGATGGGAGGTCATTGAATTGAACGCAAGCGACCAGCGCACCGCAGATATAATAGATAAAGTGGCAGGCTCCGCTTCCCGGATGAGCACGCTTGACGGGAGTAACGTGAAGCGGCTTATCATAATGGACGAAGCTGATAATATCCACGGCACGGCAGACCGGGGGGGAGAGAAGGCAATCGTTGAGCTGATAAAGAAAACCGGCCAGCCCATTATTCTTATTGCAAACGAGCTTTATGATATGTCGGCAGGATTGAGGAGCGCCTGCAAGCCAATACAATTCAATTCAGTAATGTCGCGTTCCATGATTCCTGCGCTCAAAAAAATTGCAGAGGCGGAGGGCGTAAAGTGCGGGCTGGGTGTGATTGAGAAAATTGCAGAGAATGCCAATGGCGACCTTCGAAGCGCCATAAACGACCTGCAGGCTATCGCACAGGGAAAAACCACTCTGGAAATCAACGAGATAATCACAGGCGAGCGGGACAGCAAAGAGAATATCTTCAAGGTTCTTGTAAAAATTTTTAAAGGAACAAATATACGCGAAGCCCACAATGCCACTTTCAATCTTGATGAGAATCCTGAGGATTTAATCCAGTGGGTTGATGAAAATCTCCCGGTTGAATATACAGGAGCAAATGACCTTGATGAAGGATATCACTATCTTGGGAAGGCTTCTGTTTTTTTGGGACGGGTCAAAAGAAGGCAGAATTATAATATGTGGAGATACGCAGGCGTGCTCATGACAGCAGGGATTGTGGTTGCACGGTCGCACCGCTACACCGGTTTTGTGAAGTACCAGCCGCCATCGCTCTGGAGGAAACTCGGGCAGACAAAAGGCATGAGGATGGTTCGTGATTCTACTGCAAAGAAAATCGGGACTTATTGCCATATTTCTATGAGCTATACACGTTCCCAATTATTTCCTTTTTTCAGGATGATGCTAAAAGACGAGAAGTCTGCCCCTCTTGTAGCAGCTTTGCTCGCACTTGAACCTGAGGAGATAGCATTCCTTGTCGAATCAAAGTCGGTGACAAAAAAAGTCCAGAAAATTTATGAGGACGCCCAGGCTTTGAGAGAGGCTGAAGTCGAGCATGAGGTTGAATTGTTCGGGGGATTTGGCGCCAGGAAAGCCGAAGCCGATGAGGAAGAGCCTGAAAATGAAGAAGCTCCAGTGAAGGTCAAGAAAGAGGATAGAAAAGAAGTCAAATCCCAGAGTTCGTTGTTTGATTTTTGAATTTTATCAGAGATGCAACTTGAGGCTCTTCTCCAATCCTTCCATGTCCCTATAAGGCATAGAAATCACACGCTCATTTCCCAGCACCATCGCAGATGCATTTGTCCCTTCTTTATAGACACAAAGCACGCGTTTCCCTTTCGATACCGCATGGCATATCTCGTAGCCCACGCCGATGGATGGCACGGTGACATCCGCAACGAGGCAGTCGCATTCGTCTATGAATCTTATATCGCTTTTGAATATATCTTCTTCTGTAAGCCTGGCTTCAGCCTCCTCAAGTTTCGAAGATGCCACATGCTCGCTCACCACAACATGCCCCGACTTTTTCAGGAGAGCTATTATCTGTTGGTACTCAAACAACATGTTGCGCCCGCCTCTTATCGAACCTGCAAAGAATACTTTCATCCGAAGTCCTTAAATATCGTCTGATTATATATGAATAATGGGAGGTGAGCGTATGTTATGTGTATTATGGTTCAAATGGCAGCCTGAGAACACCTCACGACTTCTTGAACTCTGGAAAGAATTCAAATATCCTGAGGAAGTGAAGCTCATAAGCCGGTATCTTCTGATAGGCAGGCACATGTCTGTGGCTATATTTGATGCCCCGAACGAGGAAGCAATCCTTAGAATAACCTACCCGTTCAGGGAACTGGGAGTGCCTCATATAGCCCCTGCACTGCCGCTTGAAGAAGCGCTGGAAATAATGGAAAAGATGTAATGGGCGAGTTACTTGAAGAGATTTCTCTGAGAAATAAACTCCATGTCTTTGAAGACAGGACTGAAGCAGGTAGATGCCTTTACGGAAAATTGATACAATACAAGGACTCTGACTGTATAGTCTTGGCAATCCCTTCTGGCGGTGTGCCTGTGGCAAGGGAGATAGCAGCTGGGCTTAATTTGCCCATGGATTTATTGATAGTGAGAAAGCTCCAGATACCATACAACCCTGAGGCGGGCTTTGGTGCAATGGGGCTGGGTAGAGAAATAATCTTAAATCAACAATTGATTGATCAGCTCGGGCTTACAGAAGATGAGATAAGGGCACAGGCAGAAAAGACGAAGGAGATAATCAAAAGACGAGATCAGGTCTTCAGGAAAGAAAGACCCTTCCCGTCCTTGAAAGACAGGATTGTGATTCTTGTGGATGACGGGCTTGCATCGGGCTATACGATGCTTGCAGCAGTCAGGTTTGTAAAAAGAAAAACTCCAAAAAAAATTATCGTCGCCGTTCCCACATCTTCAAAAAGAACCGTGGAGCTTATTCTTCCCGAAGTGGATGAACTTGTATGTCTCAATGTAAGGTCTGGGATTTCTTTTGCAGTGGCGGATGCCTACAGGAACTGGTATGACCTTTCTGACGGGGACGCTCTTTCTATCATCAGGAGTTAACCCCGTTTTTAAAGATGGGCACTTATTTCCCTACCAGCCTTATGAGATTCTCTTTTCCTTTCCTTATCTTGATGATCAGACCATCTTCTTTCATAGTGGCGAGAACCATGCTTATCTTGGATTTTGAGAGACCGCTCTCCTTAACTATATCCGATTGATATGCTTGTCCGCCCGACCTCAGGAGGTACTGTTCTATCATTTCCTCATCCTCTAAATCCTCCTCTGCACGAGGTGTCAGGGCTAATTCATCTAATTTTTTTAATCTTTGCTCTCTTGCAGCCTTTTCAAGCTCTTCCACGCTTTCCGTCCCGAATTCTTTGTGCAACAGCTGAACAAGCTTATTATATACCCCGGGGATTTTCAGCATATCCTGAAGCTCCCCAGGCTCGTGCTTTAACGCTTCTCCTTTTTCGGTTAAATTAGAGGTACGTCTTTTTCTCCAGACTACCACAAAAGCCACGGATACAAAAATAACTATGGAAATCACTATCAAAGGCCACATGAATTGGGCTTCGCCAAGAGATGTAGCTACCCCGCTGCGTGAGAGCACAAGAGCCGGTTCTCCAGTACTGAAATTACGGTACAGCGTACCACCCCATATCAATCTGTTCCCATCGCGTTGATCATAAGCGGGAGATACGTTCATGACATCATAACCATTCGGGATATCGATTATAAGTACGCTATCAGGGGAAAGTACCAGCCCCTCTGAGAAAGCGTCCCCTACAAAAATCCTATCAGAATCACTGCGCGAAAAATTCTTCCACAGGAAGCTGTAGCGGACAATTCCGAACCCGCCAGAAACAGTACTTATCGTGTCGAAAGAGATATTGACCCCTGAGATTTCCATCGAGCGGTTTGAGAAATTTTGAGATGAATGCTTGAACAGGTCAATCGTATCGTTAAACTCTGTGACATCCCTGTAACGTGAGATATTCTGTCCAGTCTTTATGGCTACTTCCCATTCATTTAGTTCGGATTGGGTAAGAGGCAGACGCTTTTCCATGGTCCATAATGCATTTCCACTTTCATTGACATTGACCGTGATGATGGATTCAGCTCCCGCTACATGCACCCCCATTATTAAAAAAATGCATAAAAGAAGTAGTTTTTTCATCTATACGAAACTATCAGCATCAATATTAAGATTTACTGCTCGTTTTTTTCAGAGCAATAGAGGAGCCAAAAAAAGAGGTGTGATATGGATTAGATAGCAATAATCCATAGGTATGTGGATGGTCTGGCTCCTCCTATTTAATAATAAACAGTTATTGGATTTAAATACATCGATAATTTTTGGATTTTTATTGGGTTTTTAAGCTTTATTTAAGTTTAGTTTGGTTTTTTATTGATTAAAAATAAGTTTTATTGAAATCAAAGTTATATTAATAAAAATAAACAAAAATTAAGTTATATAAACTAATATGACTTTTTCATTCGATGACCAATCCATAGCCAGGAAGCTTTTACAAATCCTGCTTTTCATGGGAGTTCCACTGTCTATGCCTATTCTGCCTTTTTATTAAAAGCGACGGGTGATTACTTTCCTTTCATACTACTTGCATTTCCCATACTACTCGCGTTTACCGCATTTGCATGGCAATCGTCGCAGAACCTTTGCTGCAGATGGCAGGCATTGCATGCCTGGCCCATAAATAAAACCTGCGTCTTGTGCGTTGCAAGCCAGTCTTTTGGATGCACGCTGGAATGACAGTCAGCACAGAGATTCTTCAGTGTTGGAGTATGTTTGACATCGGAGTGACAGGTTGTACAAGTCATTGAAATCGGATGGCTACTATGGCTGAAGTTGACTCCATTAAAATTAGTATCTGAAGAATAGATGCGCTTTTCATGGCAGACAAGACAATTTTCATCACTTACTTTAGCAGATGGCGCGGAAAATGCGCTTTCAGGACTAGTCTCATACTCATAGAATTGCAAAAGTCCGTTAATCTTGCCTTTTAAATGACCTATCAATCCCGGTTCATAATGGCATTCCACGCATCGAACATCACTGTGCGCGGATGCGCTCCATGAGTCATAATAAGGTCTCATTATATGACAATTCTTTCCGCAAAAAGCCGGACTTTCAGTGATTTCAAGCACCTTTTCAGAAATAACCACACTTGTGGAAATTAGAACAATCAATGAAATTATAATCGGCAACTTGTGTGCTAAAATCCATTTCTTTATAACCGCTTTTAGCGATATCTTATCCATAAGTTCTCCGTTTTTTAAATTTGTTTCTCTCTTTATTATTCATAGATTTGCACCGTTTTCCAATCCCGCCGTTTTACTGAGAAATATTAGGATGCGCTGCCAGACTTGTTGCAAGTCGGTTAGGGCGCGAAATTTGTAATATAGCGTTGTTTCACCTCGTTAAATAAATAACATTGTGGTCAATCTCCGTGTGGTTGTATTCCTGCCAAGGCGTTGGCAATAGCCTGGATCTGCGCCGAACTCAGCGAGGATAGAGAGTTCATACGAGAGACCGATCTGATGGCACCCTGAATCTGCGTCGCCGAGGCCCCGCCCACAGAGGAAGTGGCGAGGGGACCATGACAGCTCTGGCAGAGGCTTCCGTAGAGAGACGTCCCGTCTAGAGTCGGCGTAGGTGTACCTGCCGGCAGCAGCCACTGCGACAGTGCCAGGATGGCGGAGGCGGACATGGAGCCTACAAAAGCTGGCATGCTGCCCAACCCGTTTGTCACGATAGTATCGATCTGCGTCGTGGTAAAGCCAAGCGATGCCAGGGCGGTAGGTGTAATAGCGGGACCACTGCCGCCCTGCTGGTTAGCCCCATGACAGCCTGCACAGTAGAGAGCATAGTTTTGAGCCTGTGTATTGCTCGTTGGAGATGGTGTTGGAGTTGAGACTGCAAGGGCAGTGGCTATAGCGTTGATCTGCGCCGAACTCAGGGAGGACAGGGAGCTCATTGCAGAGACTGTGGCTATGGCGTTCTGAATCTGCGTCGCCGTTCTTCCGGGCTTGGTAGTAGTGGCCAGGGGCCCGTGACAGCCCTGGCAGTAGCTGGCATAGAGAGCTGTACCGTCGGGAGTAACCGTCGATGTTGGAGTCGGTGTCGGGGTTGACGAAACGGCCAGGGCGGTTGCGATTGCCTGGATCTGCGCAGAACTCAGGGAGGACAGGGAACTCATAGCAGAGACTGTGGCTATGGCGTTCTGAATCTGCGCTGCGGTTCTTCCGGGCTTGGTGGTAGTAGCAAGTGGATTATGGCAGCCTGCGCAGTTGCCGGCGTAGAGAGCCGCACCGTCGGGAGTAACCGTCGATGTTGGGGTTGGAGTCGGGGTTGGAGACGATGGCAGAACATTGGCGATTGCCTGGATCTGCGCAGAACTCAAGGAGGACAGGGAACTCATAGCAGAGACTGTGGCTATGGCGTTCTGAATCTGCGCTGCGGTTCTTCCGGGCTTGGTGGTAGTAGCAAGTGGATTATGGCAGCCCTGGCAGTAGCTGGCATAGAGAGATTTTTTTTTTTTATTATACGGCGATGTTGGAGTTTTAGTCTGTTTTGTTTAAGGTGGCTGTTCGGTTGTTATTGCCTGGATCTGCTCAGAACTCAAGGAGGAGAGGGAACTCATGGATGAGACCGT
>CABMII010000038.1 GCA_902386255.1 uncultured archaeon | reverse complement strand
GTGCCAATGGGAAAGCATATATTGTCATTCGGGATTATTTCATCCGTCCTTAGTTTTGTTTGTTTCATCGAAAATCAATACAAACATGCTAAGGGCACTTATTTTATTTAACTGTCAAAATTGGGTTTCTCCATATTTACGCCTACCGATTTTAAGTTATATTAACTATAAAATTGAATATCAAGACAATTGAATTGGGGGTTGTTATCCCCCGATCCCAAATTTCAATGCTTTTGAAGGACATGAGTCGACACAGTCACCGCAAACGATACAATTGCCGTCTTTGATGCTGGTTTCTCCATTTGTCCTGTATTTTTCTATCTCTACACCCATCTGACAATTCTTGTCGCATCTCTTACAGTCAGTACATTTTCCTTTATCCATTTTTATTTTTAATAGACCGAATTTAGAGTAAACACTCATCAATCCTCCGAGTGGACAGAGATACTTGCAAAATGACCTGTTCCCAAAGTAGTTAGTAAGAAAAATCGTCATGGGGAACATTGTTACAACACCGGCAAAGAATAGCCACAGAGGACCGACATCCAGTCCATTGTTCATTTTGAAGTTCAATTTATCAAGATTCCTGATAACATTGAAAATGATGCCAACCCAAAAAATAGCAGTAATTACATATATCAACTTTTTATGATTAAACTTCTTGTTGTTTGGATTCTTTCCTACCGCCGTAAGGAGGAGTGCTGACTGCTCTTGGACTGGTGTATAAACACATACCCAACTACAAAGTGCTCTACCGAAGATTAACACTAAAAGAAAAACTGCGATCCAGAACAGAAATGGAATTCCGAATGAGCCTTTGAGTGTAAGATCAGTAAATGATTGCGGGCAAATGCTGGGTATGCTGGATTTCCCTGAAGCGACAAGCAATATATGGAATATAATTATACCATAAATAAAGAATTGGAAAAAAGTTCTTCGGGTTTTCCATGTCTTCCATTTAGGGAAGTGAACACGCCCAATATCTTTATTAAATTCCTCTTTTGTCGGAATGAGAAAAATAAGTGCTGTAACTGTAATGAACACACCTATCATTATTAAGTATTTGCTAATTTCGATTAGTGGGCTGAATATTTGAGTATTGGTGCCTAGCAAATATAAAATTCCACCAAGAGGAAGAGTAATGCACCCCAAGATTTCTTTGGTCGTAGAGGCTATACCAAAGAATATGATGAAAATACCAAGTACTAATAAAGCCCTTTTACCATTGACTCTTCTGGCAGGTAAAGGAGTAAACTCCATCACAGGCGACACATGTTCAAATATTTTGGCACTCATACCCGTACCTCCAGGACTTACATTGTTCGTCTCGACAAATTCGATTCCCTGTAGTAACTGATATTAAATTTTTGTCCATTTTTACCACCATCTTTATTTAACCCGGTTATCCTCCACCACCTGTTTTTTTTTTGAAGTTAACCGTTTGAGTCCCTTTACATTGAAACACCTATATAAACCAGAAAATCAAGTATCAAAAAAAATTGTAATAAAACGAAAAACATTTATATTAAAAACCCAAGAATCCAGAAAATATTACAAAAGTATTTATTATACAAAGGCACTTTGTTTTATCATGCGACAGGTTCGGTGCTGCCCGGCTGATTGTGCAATAAAAAGTAACTGGGAAGAAGAACTTCAAAAAGAGATAGTTTTTTTTAAAACCAGCAAATTTCGCGAAGCTAACACTGTTTTAAAAGTCCTGAGTCATCCTTCAAGGTTACAAATAATGATGCTCCTTTTAAAAAGAGATCATTGTGTTTGTGAATTGATTTACATATTAAATGAGAGACAAAATCTCGTTTCGTACAATCTTGGTATTTTGAAAAGATACAAGATGATAGATTCCTACAATCGTTCCAAGCATAAATATTATAAATTGAATGATAATGCAATTGATATAATCAGATTAATAAAAGAAAGTTTGATTGATAAATGAAACTTACTTTTTCGTGCAAATTTCAACTTTTCTTGATATTGGGGTTATGCGCTTATTTATCGGTATCTAATCAAAAGCAATTGAAATGTTTGTCGAACGAATAGAACAGGTGCTTCCCTGCCTTTCAGATCCATGGAAGCTTCGGATAATCGCTTATCTTGACACCCCTCCTGACCTGAAAGAGCTTGCTGAAACCCTTAAAGCGCGCTATTCCGAGAGTCTTGGGGTTGTATTGGTGCGTCTTGGGAGGCGTGAGGTAAATTTTTTCGCAAGCGGCAAAGTGACTATCAGGGAAGTTAATGATATAGAAGAAGGGAAGAAGCTTGTGAATTCCATACTTGCCATGTCTGCCCAAAAACAGATACTTAAAGAATTATAAGTAAGTAAAATAACTTAAATACCAGGAACCATGAAGAATAAATGTCCATGCGAATCCAAACCGGTGGAACTATGCTGCCCGGTTGATGAAAACCTTCGGAAAGACTGGCTTTTAAATCTTGAAAACGAGCACGAGCCATTAAGGCAGGCATCAAAGGAAATTGCAAAGAAATTGAAGCTTCTTTCAAATTCCAACCGCCTGGAAATTCTGTTGATGCTTGAGCGGCGGGAGCACTGTATGGACGAGATGGCACGAAAATTAAATTCTAAAAAACCCGCTATTTCCTATCACCTGTCACTCCTGAAAAAACACGGTATGATTTGCGTAAAAAAACGCTCCCGGTTCACCTTTTATTCGCTTTCTCAAAGCGGTAAGAAGGCTATCGCAGCTTTTGAAATGATATAATTCAAATTTTTTTGAATCCATCCATGGGGTTTTATTTCACAAAGAATACATGAACGAAAATAATGGATGAAAAACTCTCGTGGATTAGCAAATATCTGACTTTCTGGATTCTTCTCGCCATGACTGGCGGGATAATTGCCGGCGCTGCCTATCCGGAGATAGGCGTAATACTTGACGCTCACCGCATCGAACAGGTTTCGCTTCCCATTGCTATCGGGCTTATCTGGATGATGTATCCGCCCCTTGCCGGCGTGAAATACGAGGAACTCTCAAAAATGAGAAAGCAGGGGAAAGCTTTGAGCGCATCAATCATCCAGAACTGGATTATCGGCCCCGTACTCATGTTCGCTCTCGCATGGCTCTTCCTCCCGGACATGCCCGAATACCGCATTGGATTGATACTGATAGGTCTTGCCCGCTGTATCGCCATGGTACTTGTCTGGAACCAGCTTGCAGGCGGGGATAACGACCTTTGCGCCGTGCTTGTTGCTATGAATTCTCTCTTCCAGGTGGCGCTTTATTCTGTGCTCGCTTATCTATTCATCACTGTGTTATCCACATGGATAGGGGGCGCGGGAGCCGGGGCATTCGTAAATATATCCGTATGGCAGGTAGCAAAGGCGGTTTTCATCTATCTTGGTATTCCGTTCGTTGCAGGCATAGTAACGCGATCCGTTCTGCTAAAAAAGAAAGGGAAAACGTGGTATAATGATGTGTTCATGAAAAAGCTAGGCCCGACAGCGCTTATAGGGCTGCTGTTCACAATCATCGTCATGTTTTCATTGAAAGGCAAAAATCTGGTCGAACTCCCGCTTGATGTTTTGAGGATAGCAATTCCGCTGCTTGCCTATTTCTCAATAATGTTCACCCTGTCCTTTTTCATGTCATACAGGTTAGGATTTTCCTATGACCAATCCACGACGCTTGCTTTCACTGCGGCAAGCAACAATTTTGAACTTGCAATCGCGGTAGCTATCGCAGTGTTCGGCATCGGCTCAGGCGAGGCATTTGCTGCTGTCGTAGGGCCGCTAATCGAGGTGCCTGTAATGCTGGGATTGGTGCATGTTGCAAGAAAAGCAAGGGTGATGTGGTTTGAATAAAAGGAATTGAATTAGAAAACCGCTGTAATCCGGTTATTCTATTTTCTTCCCTGTACCCTGATGCTAACAACTGATTCTCCTATCTCTTTCAAAGCCTCTATCGACATATTGAATTTCTCAATTATCCCTTTCCCAACCGGGTCATTAGACAAAAACTCCACAGGAAAATTCGTTTCATCAAGTACCTGTATATCGCTGAAGCCAGCATTCTTTATTGTTCTTAAATATTCATCCTTCATCATTGCACCGGCAACGCAGCCGATATAAGCTTCGATGGAATCCATGATGGAATCGGGAAGTTCTTTTAACAGCACGATATCTGATATCATCAGCCTACCGCCTGGTTTGAGCACCCGGAATGCTTCTTTGAAAACCCTCTTTTTATCAGTTGCGAGGTTAATGACACAGTTTGAAATGACAACATCGACTGAATTATCAGCCGCCGGCAAATTCTCAATTTCCCCGAGCCTGAACTCAACGTTTGCGTAATTGCCTTTCCTTGCATTTTCCCTTGCTCTATCCAGCATTTCAGGTGTCATATCCACGCCAATGACTTTCCCTTGTTTCCCAACTTTATTTGCTGCAAGGAAGCAGTCAAACCCGGCCCCTGAGCCAAGATCAAGCACTGTTTCCCCTACTTTTAATGATGCCATGGCCAAGGGATTACCGCATCCGAGACCCAGGTTTGCACCTTCGGGCACTGAGCTTAGCTCTTCATCGCCGTATCCTATTTTCCTGCTTATATCCGTTGCAACGCTGGCGCTTCCGCAGCATGATGCTGCAGTAGAGCAGCAAGAGCCTTCATCTCTGGCTATACTACCATATTTTTCCCTTACTACTTTCTTTATTTCTTTTTGTTTCATTGGATACCACCTTTTATTTCTCCAGTATATCCTTCATCACCGGTCCAAGCATACCTTTTACAATCTCTGCGAGTTTTTCGACCTTGATTAAGGAGATACAACATACTTCGTCGTCCTTTTCCCAGTTTACAACAGCCAGCTTATCACCGGCTTGAATTTTTGCTTTTTCCCTGATCTCTTTGGGAAGCACCATCTGCCCCCTGTCATCTACAGTTATTACAGATTCTACTTTGCAGCAGCCCATATTTGCAGGAGCGCAGCAAGATTTGTTTTCATCTTTCTTTGCCATTTTATCACCTTGGATTCTAATTTGGTGTTCTGAATATTTAACCTTTTCTGATAAATCAGAATAAGCTGAAAATTCCATGTTTGAAAATCCAGGATTGAAGCAAAACTGAAATTTGGACATGTCTGTAGAAAAAAATTGTGCCTATCGCAAAAATTTCCTGAACATCATCGCCTCAACCTTGCTTATATCGAGAAGCTTGACTAGCATCTTTATATCGCTTTCATCTGGCGCAATGGCGGGCAGCATCGCTTCGCCCTTGTAGAAAATCACCCCGCCCTTCATATTCGCACCCACGTAACCTTTCGCCTTTCCCCTTATTATCAGGATGCTTCCCCTCATGTATGCACCTGCGAATTCCTCGGTGTTGCCAACAATGAGAATCCCTCCCCTCTGGAGCACGCCCGTGTTCATGCCCGTATCGCCTTCCACACGCACGAACCCGCGCTTCATCAGTATGCCTGTGCTCATGCCCGCATCTCCTTCCACAATAACAGTCTTATCAGTATCGAGCCTCGCCGCAATCGTATCCCGGATTATGCCATCCTTCAGGAATAGTTCATCTCCACTCAGGACATTGGGAAGAAGAATTTCATCTTTTAACCCTCCATTGAGTAAATTTGTAATCGACATGAACTTTCGATAACCGGCGCGGTCAGATTTCACTTCAACCACGTTGCCTGTGGGTTGCTTGACATTGCCATTAACATAGATAGCCCCCGAAACCATGCTAATGCCCATTCTGGTATCAATATCGCCGTCCACGGTTATCGAGCCAACATTAATGGGTCTGCCCGTCCCGCCAAAGAATTTCAAGTCAACACCGAGGCTGCTGCCAAGCCTGCGGCCAACATTCCCTTTAATATGCACGTCCTCTCTCCTTTTCAAACAAGAGACAAGATCTTCGTATTTGTAGGACGTGCCCTTCTGGTGCGGGATAATATTTGAAGGCGAAAGCCGCTCTCCCTTATGTTGCCAGTAGAAATCATAGGTAAAATCGCACAGGCAATCAACGGGCTGGATTAATTCAAGATCCATAAGGATGTTTTCTCATAACTTATTTGAACTTCTTTAACAATCTTTCATAGAACCCGTTATCCTTATTTTTCCTCGCAAGCCGCTCAACGATAAGCTCAGGCGTGCTGCGCGCCAGATAATTATATCGCGGGTTCCTGTCAACGATTAGGTTCAGTTGCTCATCAAGGCCTTTCGCTTCGATACCATCGACGCGGATACTGTGAGTCGTATTCTTGAGTATGGATTCCGCAAGGTGGCTCACGAAAACCCCGAGCCCGTTATTATCATCCAGTTCCTCAAGGATGCCTGAGATTATTTTAGCAGAAGCCCCCGGCTCTGTTATGGATTCCATTTCGTCAGTGAGCACAATCTTTCTCTTATTGTTAGCCACAGCCGAGAAATCCTTAATCGTACTCTCAAAGGCTCCTGCGTCCATCGTTCCTTTTGATTTGCCGAAATAAAAAAACTCCTCGGTAAGACCGATTTCGCACTCCTTTGCAGGCACAGGGAAACCCATGTGAGATAATATGACGACCTGCGCGAGCAATTCAAGCGTTGAGGTCTTTCCTCCTGAATTCACGCCGCTCAATAGGACAACGCGGGCATCTTTTAGCTTGCTCATCCCGGAATTCCTGCCTGAAACACCCACCGTGTAGTTAATCGGGACAGCATTTTCAAGGAAAAGATTCCCGCCTCCTGTAATGCCTATACCGTTTTTGGTATTGAGCAAAGGCATATTCAGCGCGTACTTCCGGGCAAAACAAGCAATCGTGTAGCCCACGTCAAAATCAAGAACCTCGCGTACCATGAGAGATGCGGTTTCTTTTAAAGCAGAAAGTGCGCGTGCGTTTTCTCTTAAAAGCACAAGTTTTTTCGATGCAATGACGCGCAGCATGTGGTTTTTCAACCCATCGACAGCACGCGGGTTTACTTTGATGGGATGTGAAACCTCATCCCCGAAGAAATTGTTAACATACTGGGATTCTTTCGGGTTTAAATTCAATTCGGCGGCTATTGAGCGAAGCGCTGCGGCTGTTACCGAGTTGTATTTTTCTTTTATCTCCTTTTCAAAAAGTCGGTTAATACTGCCATCCATCGCTGTTAGAAGGTCAAAACCTTTTACGGTTATGGAGCTTTTTTCTATGAGTGCGCTAAATTCAAGATTCGCTTTCCTTTCCGCATCAGTAACAGCATCGTTTAACCTGTCGTAAATCGAGCTGCATCTGTCTATTTCACTATCAAGCCCGTTTTTTAAGTTCCCGTCCTCTGATAACTTTGTCAGGCACGAGGACATTTGCTCAAGCTCTTCATCTTTTATCCTGTCACAGAAATCCGGGCTGTGCTGCC
This sequence comes from uncultured archaeon, assembly GCA_902386255.1. Classification (GTDB taxonomy): domain Archaea; phylum Halobacteriota; class Methanosarcinia; order Methanosarcinales; family Methanoperedenaceae; genus Methanoperedens. The sequence continues at coordinate 14,009 of CABMII010000038.1, read as the reverse complement.
GTATGAGCCTGAGGGCTGAAATTGCAGAAGTGATGGATTCAATGTTTTTTGTAAAGAAAGAGAGTTCTTTTTCAGGTGCGACCTGCCACATCTGGGCTTTCCTGATATCCATGAAATCAATATCCAGGTCATCGGGGAAATCCATTCCTGCAAGACCCGTGCTCGCAATAACATGTGAGTATCCGCGGGCTACGTCCACTGCTTCCCTCGCGTCTGAAACAAGCTGGACTGAAACGGGGAATTTTTTGGCTGCCTCGTATTCTTCGGCATTGGTGGCAATTATTACCCTGTCCCTGATAGCAGGGATGTTGAAATTTGTCTTGATGGGTTTAATTTTCGAGAAATGTGCAGAGAGTTCATTTTCATCAAGCTTCCCTGCCTTTTCGATAACGGCGCCAATTTCTTTTTGCGTTTTTTCAATCTTATCCTTTTTATGCGAAGGTAAGGGGAAATACAGGCTCAGTTTACTCCTTGCATGCCCGGTGTGGGCGGAGTATTTAATCAGCTCAAGGATGCGTTCGTATATCTCATACGCTTCATTCGTCCTGAGGAAATCCCGCATGCCTGCGCCTTCATCCAGCGCGATTGCTTCCTGTACGAGGGCTATGGCGGATTTTTCCGTCATCCCCTCAAGCTCGCTAAGCGCAGCTATATCATGGTTTATTATGGCGTCAAGCGCCTGCCTTTCCCCTCCGAAGTGCTCGATGAGGCGGCGGGCGGTCTTTTCACCTATGCGGGGGATGGATTTCAGGGTGGTTATCATTGTTAGTTCTGGAGTGTATTTATATTTTTTATACCCAAAAGGGGTTATGGTTTTAAAAATATTGGTGTGGAAAAGCATATTTGATGCGAAAGTATTATCCAATAAACTGTCCTATTAAAAACCCTGAGTTTTCATTATAACCCCAATACGGGGTCTCCCGGAGAAAAAGATGCCTGTAAAAAAAGAAAAAGAACCTCTTATAATGCACCCGCGCCCAAGCTCGATCGTTGCTGCGCTATACACTTTACGTGACCTTGACACCGATGTCGTGATACTGCACGGGCCTCCAGGCTGCAGCTTCAAACATGCCCGGCTCCTTGAAGAGGACGGCATGAGGGTTGTCACCACATCGCTTGACGAATCGGGATTTGTTTTCGGGGGTCATGACGCCCTTGTCGAAGTGCTTGAAAAGGTTATCGAGCGATTCAATCCTAAACGAATAGGAATTGTAGGGACATGCGCGAGCATGATAATCGGCGAAGAACTGCATGAGGCTGTTACCGAAGTCCAGCCCGATGTGCCTGTTATCGAGGTTGAAGTGCATGCAGGCTACAGGGACAACACAAAAGGGGTTATCATGGCGCTTGAGTCTGCGCTTGCCTGCGGGATTATCAGCGAGGCGGAATTCGAGAGGCAGAAGATGCTCCTGAAAGAAGCAACGATGGTTGAAAAACGCCACGGAGCTGCAAGCAAGGAATATCTTGAACCGAGCAGGGGGGATTTGAAATATAAAGTGGCGGAAAGGCTGCTTGAGCTTATTAAACAGGGGAAAAAGGGGCTCAATATACTCAATGCCAAGAAAGAGACCGCATTCATGTTCGCAGATATTAACCTTGCAGTAGCAGAGGTGGCAGAGAAACTGGGCAGGAGCGGCAATATCATAAACATGGCAAACCTTGATGAGAATGTCGGTCTTCCCAAGAACAGGAGAAACGCCCATGAAATTCTGGACGACTTACAAAAGAAGGACATGGAAATCCACCATATCATCGGGGGGCTGGATGAATATCCCGTAGCGGGAAATAACGCAAGCCAGATAATCGGAGAGAAATATCCGGATTATGATTTTGCAGTAATAACAGGCGTACCGCATGCACTTCCCATGGATAACATAAAAAATATGGAATTATTTTCTATCACGAACGGGCCGCGCCAGGTAGTGCCATTAAAAGAAATGGGGCACAAGCACGTCGTGGTTGAAATCGACCTGCATCCCAAGACGCTCGGTGTAAACCACATTGTTGAGTCGGAGTTCGGGGCGACGCTTCGGGAGATGGCGAAAAATGCCTAAGCAAATCGCCATCTACGGGAAAGGCGGCATCGGCAAATCAAGCACTGCCTCAAATGTCGCCGCAGCGTGCGCCGACGATGGTTATCGCGTCACAATAATAGGATGCGACCCAAAGAGCGATTCCTCCATCACCCTCTTGCACGGGAGGCGTATTCCCACGATTATGGACTTGATGCGGGAAGGTATGGACATAAAAGAAGAGGACATCGTATTCAATGGGTATAAGGGAGTCAAATGCGTTGAAATCGGGGGGCCTGAGCCTGGAATAGGATGCGCCGGGAGGGGCATCATTGTGGCGATTAGCTTGCTTAAGAAAATTTCAAAAGCGATTGAGGATACCGACCTTGTGATATATGATGTGCCAGGCGACATCGTGTGCGGCGGTTTTGTTGCGCCGGTAAAGAAGGGGCTTGTAAATGAGGCTTATGTGCTTACATCGGGCGAATATATGCCGCTGTATGCAGCCAACAATATCTGCAAAGGGCTTTCGCGCCTTGAGATGACGTTAAACGGTGTTATCTGCAACTCCCGCGGCGCTTTGAACGAGGAAAACATAGTCAGCGAGTTCGCAAAGGAAATCGGAAGCCAGCTGCTTGCATTTATCCCGAAGGATGTTCTTGTGCAGACCTGTGAAAGGGAGGGTTTTTCTGTAATCGAGAAAGCCCCGGATTCTAATATCGCAGGAGTTTACCGCAAACTTGCACACAGTATTATGACAAGAAACGAAGGAAAAATCCCTGTGCCGCTTAATGATATAAGGTTAAGGGAACTTACGAAAATATAATCACCGCAAAGGACGCTAAGAACGCAAAGCATAATAACGGCAATCTTTGCGAACTTTGCGCTCTTTGCGGTGTATATTTTAGAGGAATAATAAAAAATTACAAAACATGACAGAAAATCTCGAAATCCCCCGCATTCTCATCGCCGGAGACCGTTCCTCGGCCGGAAAAACCACAATTTCAATCGGCATTATGTCGGTGCTTCGGGATATGGGTTATAAGGTGCAGCCTTTCAAGGTCGGACTGGATTTCATCGACCCGAGTTACCATACAGAAGTAACAGGCAGGTATTCGCGCAACCTTGACGGTTACCTGATGTCCGAACCTGCTGTGAAGGAAGTGTTTTCACATGCTGTCGAGGGGGCTGACATTGCGGTTATCGAGGGCGTGCGCGGGCTTTTTGAGGGGCTTTCAGCCACAAGCGATATCGGGAGCACAGCCCAGATAGCCAAGATACTAAAATGCCCCGTCATCCTTGTCATCAACGCCAGGAGCATAACACGCAGCACGGCAGCTCTTGTTTCAGGATATAAGAATTTTGACCTTGAGGTAAACGTAGCCGGTGTAATACTGAATAACATCGGCAGTGGCCGTCACGGAGAAAAGGCAAGGACTGCTATCGAGACATATACCCATACGCCTGTTATCGGGGAAATCCCCCGCAACGATTCCATGAAAATCTCGATGCGGCATCTGGGATTGATTCCTGCAATGGAAGGGAGGCTGAAGCTTCCTGATTTTGATGAAAACCTGGGCAGAATAAAGACTATTATTAAAGAGGGGATTGACATCAATAAATTCATAATAGTTGCTGAATCGGCAGAACCCCTTCCAAAACCCAAAGAAAATATTTTCAAGTTAAAATCCACAAAAAAGAAAGTGAGAATCGGGGTGGCGCTGGATGAAGCATTTAATTTCTATTACAGGGATAACCTCGAATTGCTTGAGCTAGCTGGGGCAGAACTCGTTTATTTCAGCCCGGTAAACGACACCGCTTTGCCGGAGGTGGATGGACTGTATATCGGCGGCGGATATCCTGAATTGTTTGCGCATGAACTTGAAGATAATGTCTCCATGCGGGAATCCATCAAACAGGCATCATCTGGAGGGCTGCCAATCTATGCGGAATGCGGCGGACTTATGTACCTGACGCAGGAAATCACGACAGACGTACCAGGAAGCGGGAACTACCACATGGCGCAAATGCAGGGCGGGACGTTTGCGATGGTCGGGGCTATTCCGGGAAGGACATTGATGGGGCACAAAAGGGTTGTGAGCTACAACGTTGGCTGTTTTGTGAAAGATAACGTGATTGGCAGAGCCGGCGCTTCATTCATAGGGCATGAATTCCACCATTCTGAAATTGTTGATATTCCCGAAGACACGACATTCGCTATCAGGCTTGAGCGTGGAACAGGGATTAAAGGTGAGCTTGACGGCATACTTGTGAATAATACTCTTGCAGCATACGCTCACCTTCATGCTGCTTCATATACCGATTTTGCAAGGTCGTTTGTGGATTTTTGCAGTTCGAAGATTTGATGTCATATTAAAATTAATAATTACTATCAAAAAAACATGAAAAAATGGTTAATACTGGCACTCCTGCTTGCTGCTGCTTCGGCTTATGCATCATCCGTTGTACTAACTGGTCTTGAGAATCCACTTTTCTGTGCAAATTGCCATGCCTCTGAGTATAAGAACTACATTACTTCGGTGAACAGTCCAGATATGGCGCATAAAGAAAAGAACATCACATGCATAGAATGCCATTCAACTCCGGGAACCACATCAAGTTTAGCTGCTAAAAACCTAATTATAAAGGCCCAGCTCGTAAACTACTCACTTGTAGCATTTAACAGATTATTATCCTCAAATTTCACATTCAATGGAAGTTTCAATGTCTCTGATTTTTCCATCCTTAAAGCCAACTGCACCAAATGCCATGATGTTAAGAAAATAGAATCATTATTGTTTAATCATTCTAATGCTTCTAACTGCGAAAAATGCCACCTTTTCCATGAAGAAATACAAAAACCAATGGTGGGGGGCTTCTGGAAACAAATGGGTGAAGGCGGGCACAAAAACTTAACCTGCGGGAACTGCCATGGCACTGATATCACACGATTAGAGGAGCTTCCCCAGTGCACCAAATGCCATATACCTCACTTAAAAGGCGCACAGTGGGATAGGAGTATCTGCCTTGGTTGTCATAGTAACCCACATCTTCCTATCAAAAATGCGGTCTTTAAAGGTAACATAACAAAAGAAATGTGTGCTGCATGCCATGATAATATTTACCAGATTTTAACGACATATAACAGCAAACATAACTCCATCGTACCCGCCTGTATCAACTGCCATCCAAAACACAGGACGGCAAAGTCATGCGTTAGCTGCCATTATCCTCATGTGCAGTTTCATCCTGGCGCCAGATGTTCTGACTGCCACAAAAACGTTTTTAGCTGCACTGCTTGCCATACTAACCCTCATGCCCCATTAGACGGTCTCCCTATATTTTCCGGAAAGGAAAACTGGATAGAATTCGCAAAACAGGCAGGAAATAAGAGCAAACTCAAATGATATGACTCAAAACCGCATATTTCCGCGGAAAAGCAGAAAGTGAAGCTCTTGTTACCTCGTGCCAGAAACACAGGAAGCATAGTAGGCGTTGCTATTCATATCTGATTTCTTCGTTTCTAATTGCAATATTGTTTCCTTTTTTATCAACCACCCGGACATTAACACTTACTATATCACCAGGTTTTAGATTTGCGTCTGGAGCGAGGCCGATGGTAATATTATATATGCCAGTACCGGTATATGGCGCTGACGTCCAGAACCCTATCATCTGTGTCTTATGTATTACTACTGCCATGACACCGGGAGCATCTAATCCTGATATCGTCGGCACACCTATTTTACTATAAGGTTCAATATGGGCAGTGATGTTTTCAATTTCTGCAACGGTTGTATTTCCGCTGACGCTTCCGTTTATCTGGATTTCAGTCTTCAAGATAAGCCCTTCTTTTTTGCTACCTGTATAGTATATACCAGCAACCGTCAAACCTATGATAACTAATATAACGATTAAAATCTTTGAAATATTCATACCTCCAAATCAGCACGCAAGAACATAAATATTACTAAAAAATCAAACAAAACAGGTTCATGTAACTTTAAAAAAAGAAAAAAGCAGTCTGTTTATTGACTGCTTGTTATGTTAGTTTGTGTAGCTGTTGTATTCATAGAGAAGTTTAGGTTGAATGCACCTGTTGTGTTTTCTGTGATATTCACATTATACCCGGTAGGTCTTGTCCAGTTGAGAGTCACTACTGTATGGGTATGACAACCTACGCATGCCGCGTTTGCTCCTTTCAGTTGAATTGTACTGCTATTACTGGCACTATACGCCTGGCCATAGTACGGATTGTGGGTTTCATTAGGATCATTGAACTTCCCTGGAACTGCCGTATGACATTGTACGCATTCCAGTGTCACGACCATTGTATGAGTGCTGCCAAAACCCAGACCAGCGGGAGTTTGGTTGAACCAACCAGTCAAGCTACCGTATGGAACAGATACGTTGGTAAAAGTATCGGATACACGGTGGCAGCCCACACATTTACCTAGCGCATTATCATTACTACCGCTGTTCCAAGCTGTAGCGCCATTATCACCTAAGCTGTTGTGCATATCGCTGGATTGGATAGTATCGTAAATATCCTGATGGCATTTTTGACATGTGACATTGTCAGGAGCAACGAAGTTATGCTGCCCTGCAAACAACGAGAGCGTGCTCGGCATTGCAAAAAGACCAACTGATACTACTGCCATTGATAGCAATATTATTTTACTGTTCATTTTTCTTTCATCTCCTTTCCTATCTTTTTCTTTTTTTCCGTTTTTGGAAGGGTTCGTTCATAAGGAACAATTTCATCGAACGAATCCTTCCTATCCTACCCAATTTTTGCCTTATTCCAACTCTTACCTGTTTTTTGGTACAAGTCGGGTTTAATATGGTATCAATTTGGGTATATTTTTACTTGATTTTACATTATATAGCTTTAATTTGTAAAATATTTCAATTAAAAGCAGTTAATTGAGAAAAAATTCAATTATTATACTTTATTGTAAAATCTTTCAATTAAAAAGCTTTAATTGAAAAAAATTTCAATTATTGGGCTTAATTTAACTTTTTTCAATAAATCTGTTTAATTATAACTTTATTTCAAAAAAAGTATATATGTCATTAAAATGTAAATATGGTTGAAGCCTTTGCAGGCGTAATTACACCTTACCTAACCTATCCATTAAAGGAATGTTGTTTTTTCCTGCAAAGACTTCTTTTTCCTATTAGTTTTACTATCTATAGCGTCAGAATAGCATTGCAAATCCTCCTACTTTCGAGCTTCTTAAATAATTAGCGAATTCATAGTTAAACGAGCGAGTGGGAATGGTGGGGATTGTTAAAAAAAATATACTCGCTCGTTATCTATAATTTTGCCTCCAGGATATATTACATTTATTTGTATTATTTTTCAACTAAAAGACATTTATTTGAAAAAAAATTCAATTCATTCACACCTGTTTTTATGATTATCCGATAGCTTTAGTAAGGGTAAATGCAATAATTAGAAATAAAAAATCTAAAAGAGTAAGCCAAAGATGCTAAAAGATAAACTAAATCGGATTTTCGGAGGGAGAATAGTTAAGAAATTCATTATCTGGACAGTTGCAATCATAATAATCCTTGATGTTATGACCACTATTTTCATGCAGAATGACCTGGACAGGGCCTTATCAAACGAGCTTAATGAAAAAGGGCAGCTCTTATCAAGACATCTGGCTGAAGAAAGCAGCGGGCTCTTATTGCAAGAAGATAGTGGAGACCTTCACAAGCTTACGATGAACATCAAATTTTCCGATGATGAAGTAGTCTATGTATACATAACCGACGTAAATAATAATGTATTAGCGCATACCTTCAATGGGAGTTTTCCAAGCGACCTTCTCTCAGCCGGCACCGAGAATGGTACCGGTTCTCAGGTTCTCAAGGGTAAATGGGGATATGTCACAGATTTTAAAGAGCCGATAACCGGCAACAGGACAGGTTTTGTACATGTTGGAATGAACAGGAGACCAATAAATAAAAAGATAGCCAACGCAACTCGTATCAATATCGCCAATATCCTGATAGAAGGTTTGCTGGGCATTATGATGGCATATATAGCCGGAAACTATGTTACAAAACCGATACGCGCACTCGTAAAAGGGGCGGAAGAAATAGGCCGGGGAAACCTCGGATACCAAATAGAACCAAGCTCAAAGGATGAGGAAATCCTGGCTCTTTCAAACGCCTTCAACCAGATGTCTCATAGCCTGAGTGAAAATATAAGAGAGCTTCGAAAACTCTCGGTTGCAGTTGAAGAAGCGCCCGATGGGATTCGTATAACCGATCTGGATGGCTATATAGTCTACTCCAACAAAGCAACAGAGAAGATATTAGGTTTCTCTCCTGAGGAACTCAAAGGAAAGCATGTCAATGAATTGAATGTAGCCCCGGATTTTGGAAGCAAAGTGATAATCCCGGCTATAAAAGAGGCCGGGAGCTGGACTGGGGAACTTATGCAAAAGCGAAAGGACGGGAGAGAAATTCCTATCTGGCTGAGTTCCTCGATGGTTAGAGACAGCAAAGGTGAACCAATAGCCATGGTCGGAATTATCAGGGATATCACAGACCAGAAAGAGAAAGAACAGCTTGAGAAACAACTTTTGCAATCGGATAAACTCGCCACTATAGGTCAACTTGCGGCAGGAGTAGCACACGAGATAAATAATCCCCTTGGCAATATCTCCCTTTATACTCAGATGCTGCTAAAAAAGACTAAAGATGAGAACACTAAAGAAAAACTCACTATCATCAATGATGAAGCAAACAGGACGGCGCAGATAGTGAAAGGACTTCTCGATTTCGCGAGAGAATCTGAACTCAAAATAACTTGCATTGATATAAATAAAGAAATAGGAAAAGTACTTAATATTATGACACCGCAGTTAAAAGATATAAAAGTGACCACTGAACTTGAGCCAGTCCCCCATATTCATGCAGATAGCAGCCAGATTCAGCAGGTCATAATGAATCTGCTCAAGAATTCAATCCAATCAATCATGGAAAACGGAGAAATAATGATTAGGACTGCAACCGAAAATAATTATGTAGTGATGAACATATCAGATAACGGCTGCGGCATACCAAAAGAAAACCTCAGTAAAATATTCGACCCCTTCTTCACGACAAAGGAGAAAGGCAAAGGAACAGGTCTCGGTCTTTCAATCTCCTACGGAATTATCAAACGCCATAATGGCTCCATAGAAGTAAAAAGTGATGCCGGAAAAGGCACGATATTTACAATAAAATTGCCAGTTTGATATTATGAAAGATATTTTAGTTATAGAAGACGACGAGAAAATGCGTAATGGCTTGGTAGAAATACTGAAAGATGAATACCATATTGAATCTGCCGAAAATGGTCAATCAGGGCTTGATAAATTAAAGAAAAAAGATTTTGATATCGTCCTGACCGACCTCATCATGCCTGTCATGGGAGGAATGGAGGTACTGAGGGAAATTAAACATACGAAACCCAAAACCAGTGTAATAATAATTACTGCCTTTGGAACAATTGAAAATGCTGTTGATGCCATCAAAGTAGGAGCTTCGGATTATATTACAAAACCTTTTAAGATAGATGAAATCCAAACAAAAATCCGCAAAGTTCTTGCAGAAGCCGAGTTTGAAAAAGTCCCCCAGCTCCTTGATTCTGATGTTATTAAGGCAATATCAAACCCCATACGCAAGAACACATTAAAACTTCTTGATAAATCAGGTAAACTCAAATTCACGGAGATTAAGAATGCACTTAAAATAGATGATGCCACGAAACTCAGTTTTCATCTGCGTATCTTGAAATCGTATGATGTTATTGAACAGGATAGCGACAAGATATACATGTTAACGCCTTCCGGTAAAAAATTAATGGAGAACTTAAAAAGGGTGGATGGGGCAGCATAGACTCATCTTATCCGGTTATATTGTTTTTCCAGCCCACTATATCATTCACTACTCTATACCACGAATGAATTAATCATTATAAAAAAGTATTATATAGGATACAAGGTGCTGTAGAGTGGCTATCTATGAAGAAAGGACATTTTATCCTGTTAATCATATTATTTTTGATATCTGTTACATCAGCATTCTATTTTTTTGATATTATCGACTTTCCGGACCTTAAATTACTACCATATTATGCCGGGTCTTCACTGCTGAGAATGGGTTTTGCCTATTTCTTTGCCCTTTGTTTTGCGCTGTCATACGGCTACTTCGCGGCAACAAATACGAACGCAAGAAAAATAATGATGCCTGTTCTTGACATTCTCCAGTCTGTCCCCATACTGGGGTTCTTCCCGGCTGCGGTTCTATTTTTTATCGGCCTAATACCTGGCAGGACAGGGGTTGAGTTCGCCGCTGTTTTTCTCATCTTTACAAGCATGGCGTGGAACATGGCTTTCGGGGTTTATGAATCCCTGACCGCTATCCCAAAAGAACTTGTCGAAGCCGCAGACAGTTTCGGGCTTCACGGCTGGCAGCGCCTTGAAAGCCTTACGCTCCCCGCCTGCGTCCCGAAACTGGTTTACAACAGCATCGTATCATGGTCAGTGGGATGGTTCTTTTTAGTGGCATCGGAGATTATTTCAGCAGGGTCGGATACGTACAAACTTCCCGGGATCGGGAGTTTTTTGATAGATACCACATATTCGGGAAAAATTGCCCTGATGCTTGTCGGATTATCCGTCCTTGTAATTATCATACTTTTACTTGAATTGTTTATCTGGAAACCAATGCAGTCATGGGCTGATAAATATAATTATGAATATGCTGGGGAAAAAAAACCGGGCGAGTTCATTTTCAATATGCGGATAATCAAATATGTATTCCGTTCCATTTTCGAGCTTTTTTCGAAAATAATGGTTTCATTGTATATAATATTTCATAAACATAAATTGGTTAAGAAAAGTTTAAAATTCCTGGGGTATCTTATCCTGATTTCTGCTCTTTTATACATTGCATATATTTTTATTGTTTCAGTTTCCAAAATGTTCCTGAACCTGCCAGATGATGCTTATTCCATTCCGCTTGCCATTGCGTATTCATTTCTCAGGTTAAGCGTAGCGTATGTGATTTGTATCTTATGGACAATTCCGGCTGCCGTTTATATTGCGCGGAACAAAAAAGCGTCATCATATCTCATGCCGGTTATGGAAGTCGCCGCATCTATCCCTGCTATCGCGCTTTTTCCAGCCATGGTGGTTATTTTCATAAGATATGGCAGCCTGGATATTGCGGCAATTATCCTCATACTTCTGGGTATGCAGTGGTATTTGCTTTTTAATCTGATAGCAGGGGTGAAATCGATACCAAAAGACGTAGAGAATGTTGCCGCATCTTTCGGGATAAAAAGGAAGCTATACTGGAAAAAAGTTCTCCTGCCTTCCATGTTCCCATCGTTCGTTACCGGGAGCATAACGGCATGGGGCGGAGGGTGGAATACATTGATCGTAGCCGAGTATATTGTTTTTAAAGGACAGGAGTATCACCTGTTCGGCATAGGATACCTGCTCGACAAAGCAACATTCCAGACGCCGGATTCGAGCATGGTCATGTTATCGGTATTGGGTATGGCTGTAACTATTATATTCCTTAACAGGCTTATATGGCAGCCAATGTACAGGAAAGCGCTGGCTAAATATAAATTCGATTAGAGGCCCAAATGCTTGCAGAAATAAAAAATATATCAAAGACCTTTGAATCTGATGGTAATAAGATACAGGTTCTCGATAATATTAATTTCACGGTGGAAGATAACGATTTCATATGCATTGTAGGCCCGTCAGGATGCGGGAAAAGCACTCTTTTGAGAATAATCGTGGGACTTGAAAAACCCACATCCGGGGAAGTTCTTTTTAAAGGCGAGGTGATCGCGCCCGATAACCCGAAGGTGGCTATGGTTTTCCAGAATTTTGCCCTTTTCCCCTGGCTCACTGTAAAAGAAAATATTGAGCTTGTGCTTGAATCAAAAAAATACGGGGAAGAAGCTGAAAAAGTTGCTTGTAAATATATTAGGGCCGTGGGTCTTGACGGTTTTGAAAGGGTTTATCCGCGTGAGCTCTCAGGGGGCATGAAACAAAGGGTTGGATTCGCGCGGGAGCTGGCTGTGGAACCGGTACTGTTATGCATGGATGAACCGTTCTCGTCTCTTGATGCGCTCACATCCCAGAACTTAAAAGACGAACTGCTGATGCTCTGGGCTGAGGTCAGCATGCCGCCCGATGCGGTAATCATGGTAACCCATAATGTGGAGGAAGCGGTGTACATGGCTAACCGTATAATCATTCTTTCACCGCGCCCGGGTAAAATCGTTGCGGATTTAAAGATCGAATTAGAAAGACCGCGCAACAGGAAAGACCCCGAATTCTATCGATGGGTTGATAAGGTGTATTCACTAATAGTATAGGTAAAACATGATTTTCCCGAAAGCAACAATAAGCGAAATAATTGGACTCCTTGAGGTTGTCAATGATTCCGGCGGCATAGAGGATGCTGCCCGGCTCGCCGCCGATTTTGACCTTGAACTCGATGAGATACTCCCGTCAATAGACGGTGCCGAATTGCTCGGGTTTGTCAGTGTGACTGACGGCAATATCGAATTGACAGAAGATGCCCGGAACCTCCTTGAAACTGGCATCAGGGACAGGAAAAAAATCATCAGGGATAAGGTTGCAGGCGTTGGGATAATAAAAGAGCTCACAAGTATGCTCATGGAATCGGATGAACGCAAAATCAGTAAAAAAGAGACCTTGAAATTCCTCCAGGATAAAATTGCAACGGCTGATATCGAAAGCTATTTCAGGATAATAATCAACTGGACAAGACACGCAGGGTTAATTGGCTATAACAGCGATTCCGAAGAGATTTGTCTTATTTCAAAATAAGTTAGATAAATCCGGATTTTGCGTGCAAAGATTTAAGTAATCAGGTAAATCAATATATAATATATGATAGGAACCTCAGAATTGTTGTTGATTTTGATAGTGGCATTATTTTTATTCGGACCGACAAAACTCCCTGAATTAGCCCGCTCCCTGGGTAAAGCGACGGGGGAATTCAAGAAAGCCCAGATGGAAACTGAATTCGAGCTAAAGCGTCTGGATAAGCCATTGAATGAGAAGGATACAAAGATTCATAATTTAGCGATAGAAATGGGCATAGATGTGCAAAATAAGACTTCTGAACAGCTTGTTGAAGAAATCCGGTCAGTAATCAAATCCGGGAAAGCAACACCTGAAAATAAAGCGAGCGTCTGATATGGCTATAGGAACACAGGAAATTTTACTTATACTTGTTATCATCATTATCTTTTTCGGCGCAAACAAGATACCCGAGCTTGCCCGCTCATTCGGCAAGGCAACAGGCGAGTTTAAAAAAGCCCAGCGAGAGACAGAGCTCGAATTGAAGGATTTTGAAAAATCAATCAAGGAAAGTAAATCCTCTGAAGATAAGTCCTCAAAGATTCGGGCGATGGCAAAAGACCTCGGGATAGTAATTGAAGGTAAGAGCGATGGACAATTGCTGGATGAAATACAGAAAAAAATGCCAACTGTAAAATCCGAAAAATAAAAGGAAAATTAAAAAATTATTTCTTCTTTGGCTTCTCTTTTAGCAGGAATTTTAATAAATCCTTGCTGAGGCGCGTTTCCCGTCCAAGTCTATCCAATATTGCAGTTTCTGATAAGCCCTGCGATTTCAGTTCTTCCATCCTGTCGAATACAGCAGGCTTTACCTCGGAATATTCATTAATGTCTTTCCTGTGCCCCCATACATCCCCTTCCAGGAGAGCAATACCCTGCATGTCCAGGAACATCCTGGTTGAATTGGATATCGTCTTGATATAGGAACTCGGGACATGGATGGCTTTCACATTGGGGCATGTCTGCACTAATGCGAAAATATCTTTGTTTGAAGGCCTGAATGCAAGGTGGATTATCTTTTCGCCTGTTCCAAGGGAGTTAATTTCCTCTTTTGAGCTTACTACTCGAATTCTCATATTAT
>CABMII010000037.1 GCA_902386255.1 uncultured archaeon | reverse complement strand
TTCTTGATTTGCAGGCTAAACCATTTGATTTAGGATTCATATGGGGGCAGCCTGCACCTATATATAGCTATCTGTAGCCGTGTTTTTAGCAGAAATTGGAAGAAAAATTAGCTAACTACTGAATTTGGTTTTGGAGTTTTTTCTGTCCATGCAAACCCATAATAAGTTGTTATCCATGAAACCGGTGTTCCCACAGCTCGTCTCGTTCCATTCCTTTCAATGCGAAATTCAGATTCGATAAAATGTTTAAATCCAATTTTTTTTAATTCAGAATCCACTTCTAATATTAAATTTGAGAACTGTTGACCTATATTCTTCAGCTTGTCGGTATATTGTTGAAAACTCATTGGTTCTCCAGTGTAAATATTTTCAAAGCCAGTAAATCCAGTTAATCCTTTATAGTCCAATAATTCTTTTAAATCTTTCAGCCATCTTGTAGTACAATTATCATTTGAATTGGTAAAAACATTACTTAGGAAAGGAAAAAGTTTTTGCCAAGATGTCCAATAAATATTCTTATCTTTGGGCAAAACTTCAGGATAATCAAAATCACTTGTAATGCATATCAATAAAAATTGTTTGCTTTTAGCTTCCTTCGCGCCTTGGGATATTTCACGCGACAATTGTGTTTTATCGTTACCAAGATTTGATAAGTATTTAGCCTCAATAACTATAAAATAATTAGGCATATCAATAACTACATCAGGCTCAGTCCCATCAACAAAGCTTGGCCAAAATGAAAATTTTGCTTTTTCAATATCTTCGGTAGGAATTTTTAAGCCAATTGACTCTAACCAAGGTTTTAAAAAGAAATTGTAATCACAATTTTTCATTACCCCAAAGACATTCGAGGTTAGAACATCTTCAGATTTCGAAGCTTCTGATGGCAATTTTCCGTGTAGTTCAGCCTGTAACATTTTATCATAATATTATGCCTTATCCTAATAAAACACTCCCTCTCTTTATTCTCAAGTATAGGCCTCATGTGGAAAAACCACGATATATATGCACCAAATCCATTTTCATTTCCGGTTAATTGTACATATCAGTGACCATCGAGCTTTTATAAATCTATATATAAAGCCCGAACCTAATCAGACTATCGATGAAACATGACAGAATTAGTCGTCGACATTACAAATAGTGATTGAATTATGCCAGTCTCTGTAAAGTTACCTTCTGAATTTCAAGGTATATATCAAAATCTTTTCAAAAAAAATCCCGAAGAGAGTACCATCCAACTCGTCATTAACGAGCTGCGCAGGCGGCTTGCCGAATATAAGTTGATGGATAAAACCTTTCGAGATTGGTATAAAATGGATTTTGATGAGTTCAAAAAGAAACGAGTTGTAGAGAAGTCCGGTCATTCGTTTCAGGTTGAAGAGGATTTCTGCGATTGGGAACTCGTTCTTGATGGAATCAAAACTATCACAAAAGAACTCAAAAAGCTTGCAAAATATTCGTTAAGCTAGCAGAATTTATTGAAGCGCTTAAAAAGTCAAACTCCTAGGTGGCGAGGGGACTGATGCCATGAGGATTGAGGAAGCGCTGGAGAGAGGGATGGAAATCGTAAAGGAAAAGGTGAGATAGTCTTTTCCCTAGCCTGTGACTCCATACTGGGTTAAATCAAATGTATAATCCTTTCGATCTCCATTAAGCATAACACCGATATTCAACGCTGGATTATCGGTTTTATGGAGTGTGGGATAGCACAGGCCAACATTCTGAGCCGAATTAGCATTAACCTTAAACTGCAGTCCTGTCTGGCGTGCACATTGACTACTTAATCCTGCCTCATTTTCGTATTTATTTAATAATTTTCCACCATTTAAAGCAATTCCATTTTTTAGTATGGTGACATCCAGGCTATTTATATCGTTATTTTTTATTTCGAGATTTACAATAGAGCAGGACTGTTTTGTTCCGAGAGCTACAATACAATCTGGAAGATTTTTAACTTCTGTGACCAGAACCTGATTGGGGCCAACAGGGGTCGTAGCGACCGGAGATTGAGTAGCAGTGGCCTGGATTGAAGTCGGCTGGGCTGTTTCTGATACTTTGGTCTGGGGACCGGCACATCCCGATAAGAGGACTGCCAGTCCGATAACTGTTATAAGTATAGCATTTTTTAATTTTACCATAAAACCACAAAATTCAAATTACCTGTTCTAATATAAAACTGTCGATTGGCGATTGACGCATGCTTGCATGCAGTTAGAAATTCTTTTTAAGCATCCCCGCCTTTTAGTTCTAAATGAGAATCAAAGACCTCGACCTTCCCGACGCTGTCATTCAATTCTATCAAAATTCAGGTATAACCCAGCTCTATCCACCGCAGGCCGAAGCCATCAAAGCAGGTCTCCTCGAAGGCAAAAACATCGTCGCTGCGATTCCCACTGCTTCCGGCAAAACACTGCTTGCAGAATTTGCCATGCTGAAATCAATACTTGATGAAAACAAACCGGGAAAAGCCCTGTATATCGTTCCACTGCGGGCTCTTGCTTCAGAAAAGTATGAGAGTTTCCTTAAATTCAAATCAATATTGAAAAGCAATGGAAAAGGAATAGAAACAGGCATAGCGACAGGCGATTTTGATGCCCGCGACGAGTGGCTCAGGGATTATGATATCATTGTCGCCACTTCTGAAAAAGTGGATTCACTCCTGCGGAACAAATCTCACTGGATGGAAGAGATAACAGTTGTAATCGCAGATGAGATACATCTTATCGATTCTCCTGACCGCGGGCCAACGCTCGAAATCGTACTTGCCAAACTGATGCAGCTAAACCCGCAGATAATAGCGCTTTCCGCAACCATTGGAAATGCGAATGAAATCGCAAAATGGCTAAGTGCCGAACTTGTAGTGAGTGACTGGCGCCCCATAATATTAAAAGAGGGTGTCTTTTTTGGAGATGCTATAACTTTTGCAGATAGGAGCCAGCGCACGATTAAAGAATTCCATAAGGACAGCGCCATATCGCTTGCGGCTGATACCCTCGTTGAAGGTGGGCAATGCCTTGTATTTGAGAGCAGCAGGAAGAACAGCGAGGGCCTTGCAGCGCGCATCGGGACAGCGGTGTCACCTCTGGTCGCTTACGACACAAAAGAAAAACTGCGTGTTCTCGCTATGGAAATCCGTGAATCAAGCGAGGTGGAAACCGCAAGAAAGCTTGCACTATGCATCGAGAATGGAAGTGCATTTCACCATGCAGGGCTTATTTCTGAGCAGCGAAAGTTAATCGAGGACGGCTTCAGGGCAGGCACAATAAAAGTAATCGTGGCGACACCAACGCTGGCGGCAGGACTCAATCTCCCGGCGCGGCGGGTCATAATCAAAGGCTACAGGCGCTACGATGTTAATTTCGGGCAGACGCCCATACCCGTGCTTGAATACAAACAGATGGCAGGAAGAGCAGGGCGGCCGCGTCTTGACCCTTACGGTGAAGCGGTTCTTGTCGCAAAAACCTATGACGAGTCTGAGGAGCTGATGCAACAGTATGTGCTGGCCGGGGCTGAGAATATATGGTCTAAACTCGGCTCTGAGAATGCCTTGCGCACACATATCCTTTCCACGATTGTAACAGGGTTTGCAAGAAACATGGATGAATTGCTTGAATTCATGGGTTCAACTTTTTACTCCACACAACAGGAACCGTGGAGCTTGAAGGTTGTAATTGACAAAATAATCGCTTTCCTTGTCGAAAAAGGAATGATACTGGAAAAAGACGGTCTTTTTGCCACACGCCTAGGGGCACTGGTATCACGGTTGTATATCGACCCGCTTTCTGCCTCGATGATTCTTGAAGGGATGGAGAAAATAGAAGAAAAAGGCATCCAGTACACGGATTTGACACTTCTCCATCTTGCATGCAGGACGCCGGATATGCGGCAATTGTACCTGCGCTCAAATGATTATGAATGGTTAAGCGACCTCGTAATGGAGCACCATGCCGAATTCGTCCACATACCTGCGCAGTTCAAGGTGGATTACGAGTGGTTCCTTTCAGAGGTAAAAACCGCATGCGTGATGCTTGACTGGATAAACGAGAAAAAAGAAGAGGATATTGTCAAGAAATTCGGAATAGGCGAGGGCGATATCAGGGCACTTTCTGAAACTGCGCTCTGGCTTGTTCATTCGATGGCAGAACTTGGCACTTACCAGAAACGGAGAAGTGCTCAGAGAGCGCATGAACTTGAGAAACGCGTGGAATATGGGGCAAGCCCTGAGCTTCTTGACCTTATCCAGATACGGGGCATCGGCAGAGTACGTGCCAGGAAGCTCTATGATGCAGGAATCCGGGATATGCAGACGCTTCGTGTTTCCGATCCGCAGGTTATCTCAAAGATAATCGGGCCGAAAGTTGCCGTGAAAATCCTGAAACAAATAGGGACTTCCGTGATTACGGAAGAACGAACCGAAGAACAGCGAAGCCTCAGAGATTTTAGTTAATCTTTAATACTTCTTTAACTGTAGGATGATGCGAGTGATAGATTGAGTTTAGCGGGAATTTTATACGGTGGTTATGAGGCTTTGCTTGCCAATGAAATAAAAGATAAACCAGTCCCATCCCATGTTGCCATTATAATGGATGGTAACAGGCGCTTTGCCAAAAAACACGGGTTAGCATATTATTATGGTCATTTTAAGGGTGCCGACACCACTGAAAAAGTTCTTGACTGGAGTTTCGACCTTGGAATTAAACAACTCACGGTTTACGCTTTTTCAACAGAGAATTTTGAAAGGACGGATGAAGAGAAAAACAGGATTTTTGAACTCATAGGCATCAAATTCGATAAAATATGCATCGATGAACGCACTCATAAGCGCCGTATGAGAGTCAGGGTGGTTGGGAACATTGATCAACTTCCCCCATCCCTGCGAACATCAGCAAAACATGCAGAAGAAATCACAAAGAATTACGATGGCGTATATCTCAATGTCGCGCTTGCTTATGGCGGGAGGCAGGAACTTATCGATGCTGCGCGGAAGATGTCCTGGAAAATCAGAACCGGTGAATTATACTTAAAAGACATTAACGAAGATACTATATCGAATAACCTGTATCCTGCAAGCGGCTCTATGCCCTGTGTTGACCTTATTATAAGAACTGGCGGCGATGAAAGGATATCCAATTTCCTTCCCTGGCAGGCTAACGGGAATGAATGCGCTGCATATTTCTGTGCCCCTTTCTGGCCCGAGTTCCGCCGCATAGACTTCCTGCGGGCTATACGGACATACCAGACGCGAGAGCATGAACGGCAAAAAAACACGGTTATGCGGATTGTCAAACTTTTAAGCTATTACGGCCTGGTGGAAGTTGAAGATGTTATTTCCATCTCCAGGAAATTCATTAAAATCCCGAAAGAAGAAGTCATAAAGATACTTCATGAACTCTCATACCAT
This sequence comes from uncultured archaeon, assembly GCA_902386255.1. GTDB lineage: Archaea > Halobacteriota > Methanosarcinia > Methanosarcinales > Methanoperedenaceae > Methanoperedens. Next base: position 6,724 of record CABMII010000037.1, on the reverse strand, counting down.
AACGCTGTGATGCATAACATGATTAAGTGGTAATCTATTGAATTATTTTCCGAACCTGCGCTGCCGCTTCTGGAAATCTCTTATAACCCTTAAGAAATCAACCTTCCTGAAATCCAGCCAGTTAACATCAGTAAAATACAGCTCGGAATAAACTGACTGCCAGATAAGGAAATCCGTCAATCGCTTGCCTCCGGCCCTGATTACAATATCATGCTCGGATTTAAATAATAGGTGGGATTCAATCACATTTTCATTGATTTCATCGGGTTCCAGTTTTCTATTTTCCACCTCTTTCATTATTTCCTTGATTGCCCTGGTCAATTCATACTTCCCGCTGTATCCGAGAGAAATCTCAATATTCATTCCCGAAGATTCGTGTTTTTTTATCTCCCTGTCCCCTCGTGTGATTACAGTAATGTTCGGAGTGATGGTACAAAGCGCCGAGGGGATATCTCCTGACAATTTATTGCAGATTTTCCTGCCCAGCTCCGCACTCACCTCGATAATGCTGATATAAATGGTAACTCTATCTATTCCAGTCTCTTTGCACCAGGTGACAAAAGAATTCAATTTGCTATAATTATCATCTGTGAGCAAATCATTTTCAGAAAGCGCAAGGACGATGTGTTTCGGTACATCCTGTTTTTTTATGGCATTATTGAGTTTCCATTCATATGCTTTCGAAATGAATCCCATTGTTCTTTTATTGGAATGTAAGGATAAAGTATTTGCCTATAAAATCCATTTCGGTGATGATGAAGTTGATACAGTGCTGTGAGAAACAGGGCATCTTTATTTTTATCGGCCTTATCGTGCTGCTTTTTCCCTTCTTTAACACATATTATTTAGCTGCGGCTTTTGTCGGAGTTGCTTTGCTTTTTTCAGTCCTTTCCCCGGGCTCTTCCGCTTTCAGTTTTTTCGCCCGTGAATCGGATATCAAAGCCGGTAAACTTATCAGCCTCATCCAACTCTTTTTCACCATAGCCTTTCTTATGACAATAAGCCTTGTCGTAGGACACAATAAATTCCCTTTATTTATTATCGGGGCGGCTTTTGCTATCACCACCTTCGGCGACGGTGTTGCTGATACCATAAATATTCTTGATAAAACAAAAGAGACAGGGTATACCCAAAATGAAAAGTACTATTCTGCAAAATCAAGTATTATTTTCCTAATTTCAGGAAGTCTTTATGCTTTTGTTGCAGGAACCTGGATATCGGGCTTTACCTTGAAAGTCCCACTGGGCATGTTGTTTTTTCTTGCAGTGATTGGCGCGATTACAGGTGCGCTTCTTGAATCCATGATAACGACCGATGATAATATCGTCATACCTTTTGGCTCGGCGATGGTAATGTGGCTTTTCTATTTGTTTGGTTACAATGTCGACACAGTCTATCTTTTACAGGCACTTGTTTTTTCTTTTGTTCTGGGTTATCTTGCATACAAGGCTCGTATCGCCGATATATCGGCCATGCTGAGCGCAACACTTATTGGGGTAGTGATTATTATATCCAGTGATAAAGATAAATATATAGGCTGGGTTTTATTTTCTATTCTTCTCGCTTTTTTTTTACTCGGAAGTCTCTTTACACGTTATAAATACCATTATAAACTGGTCAGGGGGATAGCCGAGGGAAAAGGGGGTGTTCGCGGATATAAGAATGTATTTAGCAATTCGCTGGCCGGCCTTACCCTTGCAGTGGCTTATGGAATTTTTCCTGCGCACGGGCAGGTCTTACTGGCCGGGTATCTCGGCTCGGTAGCAACAGCCTGCGGTGACACGCTTGCAAGTGAGATAGGGGAAACGTACAAAGGAGAGCCGCGCATGATCACGACTTTTAAAAAGGCCAGGCCAGGTACTGACGGCGCAATTTCAAATCTCGGTGAAGCAGCAGCATTTTTCGGGGCATTTTCAATTGCGATTCTTGCATTCTTCCTGATACGAAATGATTTTATCCTCATGATTGCGGCGGCTGCAGGAGGATTTATCGGTACCAACATCGATAGTGTACTTGGCGCCACGCTCCAGCAGAAAGGATACCTTTCAAACAACGGGGTCAATCTTTTCGCAACTATTTCGGGGGCGATAATTGCCGGGTTACTTTATTATTCAATGGGCTCGTAGTATAGTCCGGATAGTACATGGGCCTCCGGAGCCTATGACCTGGGTTCAAATCCCAGCGAGCCCGTACCCATTTAGGTTCAGATACTTTTTTATAGAGGAAGTTATCATAGGGATAGTAGCAATGCCAAAGAAAGGAGTTTCCAAATATTCAACTCTTCAGAACGATGAAGATGTAGCACGCTGGTTAAGGAATATTGAGCGCGGCAGTCCGATAACAGCAGAAGTTGCAATGAGAAGGCTCGGAAGGGCATGCGAACTTCTTCAACTGACACCCAAACAGATGGTTGCACAGGCTAATGAGAACCTTAAGTTATTTCAGGATAACCTGGAAGACCTGGTTTTTGGGATGGAAAAAGAGAAGAAATCACCTCAGTATACCGCCGGCATCCTGAAGCACGTCAGGCTTTGGCTTGCATACAATGAAATCAAACTTACGCGCAAGATCAAGATCACCAATTCTTCAGCCACGCCTACCTTAGAGAATGAGCAGATTCCTTCCAAGGAGGAACTGACAAGAGTATTCAGAAACTCGTCCAGCAGGGTAAGGCTGGCGGAGGCATTGATAGCGTTCGCGGATTTGCGACCGGAAACAATAGGCAACCATGACGGATCTGACGGCCTGAAATTGGGAGATCTGCCCGAAGTCAAGATAAATGATAAAGAGGTCTCGTTCGATAAAATCCCGACCATAATAAACGTCAGGTCTCCGTTAAGCAAGGCAAGGCACAGGTATTTCACTTTCCTGTCTGCGGAAGGATGCGCATACCTGAAAGAGTATCTGGAAGAGAGAATCAGAGCCGAAGAAAAATTAACCTATAACAGCCCGCTAATTACGCATGAGAGAGAAAAAGCCGCAATCAAGCCCTTCATGATAACCCGGAAGATCACCCACCTGATAAGAATAGCGATGCGAAAATCAGGGGTATTCAAGAGACCCTATGTTCTCAGGGCATACGCGGAGACGCAGCTAATCATATCGGAATCTAATGGCAAGATTTCGCATCCATACCTGCAATTCATAGCAGGGCATAAGGGCGACATTGAAGCAAGGTATTCTACTAACAAAGGCAGACTCCCGCCGGATATGATCGAGGGCATGAGGAACGCATACAAGGAATGCGAGCCGAACCTATCAACACTTAGCCAGCCAGCAGAGCAGGCCACCATAGTCAAGGAAACAAAGATAGAAATTTTTAAAAGCCTTGCCAAGAACATGTTCGGGATAGATTTGCTTGAACTGAAAATAGCCAAGGAAAAGGAGGAGAATAAAGAACTTACTCAGGACGAAACCATTGAACTTTTCGAGGATGAAATAAAAAAAAAGAGAGAGGAGCCGGATCCTCAGAAAATCGTAAAGGAGGATGAATTGGAATCCTGCCTTTCCACCGGCTGGCAGTTTGTTAGCGTTCTTCCTTCTCAGAAGATTCTGGTACGGAAGGACGCTCTTTGCCAGTAGCCTGTTTGAACATCATATCAGCAAATTGATCGACCATTTTTTCTTGTTCTTCCGGTATGGTAGGGCGCTCTTTGCCAATAGCCTGTTTGAACATCATATCAGCAAATTGATCGACCATTTTTTCTTGTTTCCAATATGCCTCAGTCAGTCTCTTTCTTAGTTCGAGGTTAACAAGATCAAGATATGGTTTTGTAAATACTGTTTTTATCATGTATTCTGCGAATTCATGGCAAACAAGCCACTCAGCATAATCAATACCATTATAATAAATGTACATCCTATTATTTTCAACCTTTCCTAACTCTGCTAATTCATGATAAGGTTTCGGAAGCCATTCAACGACAAGCTTATCGCCGTAATTATGCTGGTTTTTTAACTTGTTCAATATCTCATTCAGCCTTTTCTCGCCTTTCTTTATATCAGGGTCTTTTATAACTGCTTTTTTCTGGGTTGGATTAGATTTTTCTTTCCATTTGAGGATTTGAGCATGCATTATTTTATACAGTATTAGTCTAATCGCAAGAGCTATGATTTTTTCATCTTCTTGTTCTTCATGGACACGAACGTTAAACTTCTGCAATAGCTTATCAAGTAGCGTTTTTTCCAGATAAAGGTCCTTCTTGAAGTTGCATTTTAAATCCTCTTTATCCACGATATGGCCAAAGATTTCTTCAACCGTTGTCTTTTCGTCCCTTATAAGCGATAAAGAACCCTCAAGATAGGACATGACGCCATATGTCAGTGCCTGTGAGAACTTACTGAAATCATCCCGCTGGCTATAGGATTCGTAAATATCCTTAATCCTTTCTGGGATCCAAAGATAAATCCTTGGTTTGTTTTCTTTTGAATTGCTTGCGGAAGCGGAGCTACCGCTATATTCATCTTTTAACATTGTTTCACTTAATCCTAAGACGAAGCCAAGCCTTCGGCTGAACAACCAGGATCGAAAGTGAGAACCGGCAATGAGCATTGCCGCTGCCGATTGATAGGCCCGAACTGGGCGTATTAGCTGAGCGTAGGCTAGTCGCCTTTTTTTTTACGATTTATTGTATGGATTTTTTTTATTTTTTATTAAGGATACAATTCCAAGCCTTAGGATTCAATGCCAATGAAAATATTATAGATATATAGGCGGACCAGCCCTGCCGCTATTGCTTTCAAAAACAGTGTTGCAAAAATTTCCTTAAAATGCGTCTACCGTTCACTTTCTGTCTGTAAAATGAGCTCTAAGCATCTTTACGAGATCGTTGTCATATTTCCTATCTATCCTGATTTTTAATTCTCTGGCTATTTCGGTATTGTTTTTTTTCTGTCTGAATAGATCTGTCATCTTAGCCAAGTCTATGTTAGGGTTTATGCAGCGATTATCTTCCTCTTTCGGTTCTCCATTCAGGAGGCCGTCAATTTCATTTTCGTTGACAGGTATGTATGAAAATTCTTTCTTAATCTTTTCAGGGACTATTCCCAGTACGTATATTTCTTTTGGACTTCGCAATCCCCTGGTTCGATGTATGACATCGTACTGTTCGTTTTCCTTCTCCACCCGCTGGATAATCTCTATTTCAGTGCCTCTAAAATCCGGATGTTTATGTTCTTCTTTTACCTGCCTTTCTGCAATTCTTTCGAAATATGGTGGGTTTAAATCTTGATTGAAAAGTCCATTGTATTTTTCTACCATATCCCGAACCGGCAAAGAAAATGTCCCTATAATAACCAGGACTTTCTTATCTTCGAATTTGTTCAATCCTGACGTGTCCCCGAAATGCATGGAATCAAAACCATAGGATAGCTCGGCATCCTTGCCTTTCGGTAAATTTGATACGCAATGTTTCTTAAAAGTTATAATATATATTTCATCTTTATTATATTTCTTATTGAGTTTTGTTAAAAAATCTTCGGCCAATTTCTTGTAGTAATGGTCAAAACTGCTTTTCCCGAATGCCTTTCCAGTTATGTGATAACAATTTGTCTCCTGGTTTCCCACATCCGAAGTGTATATCTTATGGGTTAGACCAGATTTTCCAAATTCATTTTCATATCTTTCAAACAATTTTTTGAATAATTCCTCATCAAATCCGGCATGAAGCAATACCACCCGGGTACCTTTTTTCGCCAAGTTAAAGGCTTTGAAAATCTGCGGTTCCCAATATTCGTCCCTGTCAAAGGCGTGTATCCTGCCATATTTCAGATATCCTCCAAGCATCTCCAGATCCAAACTCTTGATTCCTTTTATGAGCTCCTTATCCCTTTCTTCTACTGCACGTCTCAGGCAGCTATATTTAAGTTTCCTAATTGCTGAAAAAGAAGCATCAAGATACTTATAATCATTATTTTTCACGGCTTCATTGAATCGCTCTATGAGATCAGTTTGCTTTTTAATCCTTATTTCTGATTTCAGGGCTGACAATGCCGTTATCAGAGAAGCTGGTTCATATTTGTATTGCTTGGTTTCAGTTATCTTCTCTTCGATAAAAAGGATATCAAAACCACCAAAATATTTTGGATCCAAGTACTCTGTCGGAGCACCCACTCTACTCTTTTTCTTGAATTGCTTATTGTATTTGCAGTTATTTCGTTTAGAACAATGACCGCAAATTATGCTTCTGTTTAATATATCAAGCTTTTGGAACCACGCCCGATATGGGTTTTGGCATGATCTTTCCATTCCTTCCCAGTGACAGAACTCCTTAATTTCATTCTCGCATTCTTTCAGGAAGTTGTGCCTTTTCGAAATGATGCCGATACTCTCGATTTCGGTATGCATATTGCAATAATCTCTAGCCCACGTACTTTTGCCCACCCCAGGCTGTTGAGCCAATATTGAAATATTGTAATCCAAAGGGTTGATGTTTCTTAATTCTTCTGTTGCGTTATCAAGTGTCTGCATTTCAGTTCACAATCTATCTACAAATAAACACATAGTGAAATAGCTCACAAACAAAAATACGGGTTTGTGAAAAAGGTGTGAGTGCAGATACGTTTTACTCTTTTTTCCTGATAATGGGGATATTTTCCCGTGACCGTTACATTACATGTTGGTGCAATTAAGGCAATTGGATGAAATCAAACATCGAGTCTGAATTTATCCCTATGGTATTCATAGTATTCTTGTCCTTATTTGGTCCCGAAGAATAAAAATGAA
>CABMII010000036.1 GCA_902386255.1 uncultured archaeon | reverse complement strand
TGCCTCATCTTCCATTTTTTCACCGCCTCTCTACGAGGTAAACTCCATCCTGGAATACCCTCGGGTCAAATCTTTTGATTTTTGTAGCCTGGCGGATGTTAGCTGCTGTTTGCCCAACATCTTCCTTATTTATCCCGGAAATAATTACATGGTCTCCTTTTATCAAGACCTTTGTATTACCCTGGATATTGGCCTTCCTTGCTCTCTTTTCACCAAGGAAATTTCCTATTATTACCTGCTGTCCTTCGGTTTTTAATTGAATAGGGAAGTGCGAATAAACCACTTTCATCGTATACTCATATCCTTTGGTTACTCCTGCAATCATATTTTTTAAATGTGATTCAAGCGTGCCGAGCATCGCAAGCTGTTCCCGCCTTGGTATATCGGTCAAAACAACGACTTCTGAATCATTTCTCTTTATTGTAATTCCAGGATACCATAGTTCCCTCTGGAGATTGCCCTGCGGGCCTGATATCGATACATTCAATTTATCGATATTGACGTTCACGCCCTCGGGGATTTCTATTGTTCTCTTCGTTTCCATAATATTCACCTAATAAACATAAGCAAGTAACTGGCCGCCAAGACCGTTCTCCCTGGCTTCGGAATGGGTCATAACACCATTTGGTGTGGTCAGGATAATGGACCCAAAGCCTTTAGCAGGCAAGAACCGCTTTTCCCATGCCTCGAATTCTGTATTCTTTACGGCATGCCGCGGCCTGATTACTCCGCATTTGTTGATCTTTCCTTTTAGCTGGACTTTAAAAACACCGGATTTCCCATCTTCGATGAATTCGAAATCGCCGATATATCCTTTATCCTTCATGACCTTGAGCACGCTTCCTATCACTTTTGAAGCTGGCCTGATGGTACATTCCGGTTTGCCTATGCTTTCTGCATTTTTTATTGTTGATAATGCGTCTGCGAGTGGATCTAATAACATTATAATCACCTATGTGTATTTCTGGAAGCCCATGTCATAAGCAATATCCCTGAAGCACTGCCTGCAGAGGTATATGTCATATTTCCGAACAAGCCCCTGCTTCCTGCCGCAGCGTTTGCAGACATTGGCACCGGCTCCAAATTTTTTCTTACTCCGTTCCATTTAAATTACCTCCGCGCCGTACTTCTCTTTTAAAAAAGAAATAGCATCTTCCTTTTTCAATCTGTGATTCGTGGGTATTTTCTGCTTCTCTACCTTTCGGGTGTTTATCCTGTATCCGGGGCGCTTTAAAGAAACATTTACATCCATTCCGTAAATGCCTATTGAAGGGTCGTATTTCATCCCGGGAAAGTCGGTATGTTCCTCAATCCCGAATGAAAAATTACCATTCTCATCGAACTGGGATGCACTCAATTTATTCTCGATGATTTTTAAAGCTGTTTTCAAAAATTCCTGGGCATTCTTTCCTCTTAACGTAACCTTGCACCCGATTGGTTCTTTTTTCTTTATAGAGAAAGTCGGCAAGGTTTTCTTTGCTATTGCCCGTACCGGTTTTTGCTTGACTATTGTCTCAAGTAAGTTTTCAGCATTGATTAAGCGTTCACCGCTTTCTCCCGTACCTATATGAACAGTAACCTTCTCGATTAAAGGGATTCTCATTGGATTCATATTTAAACCACCTTGATTTCAGGTGTGGCTTCACCTATTACAAATACATAATCTTCAATTGTCTCGAATTCCTTTTCATTTGATATAGCTACCATATTCGTGCCTGAACCTCTGACTTTGCGGATTTGTTTTATTTTCCCGATCTCTCCCGAATGTTCTCCGCCGACAATCATGGCAAGGTTCCCCGGTTTATACGAAATGTGTTTGATGATTTTGCGGTCCGGGAAACCCAGAATGACAGTATCAATCGTATTGTACTCATTGGACGCCAGGATATTGCTGCCGTCATGCAGGTTCAGCTGGACAGCACCTTTTTTCACAATGGTCTTATTGTTTATCCTGCATAATTTCAAAGCGTTTGCATCTTCCTTATAGAGTTTGAACCTGTTCTGGGCATCAAATAGGACGCGATAATATTCATTAGTTGTCGGGATTGAAACTATATCGAAGAGACCTACCATGTGCTTATAATCCGTTCTTTTCACTCCATCCACGAAAATATTACCTTCATTAATTATTGTTCTGGCTTCCTTGCCAGTATTGGCAATTTTTAGCATGTCCCTTACAACAACAAGTAATGGAACTCCTGTTCCTTTTGAATGCGACCCTGCATTGGCCCCAACCACCCAGTGATGGGTCTTTCTTGTAATCGGCCATGATGTTGGTGCCGCTACTCTTTTCTGATGTCTTGCCATTTAATCACCTATGCGCTTTTCATCTTTGATTTCTAATTTTGTTATCATTACATTCGAAGGCTGTACCGGTCTTGGCACTTCGGTGCCGTCTGATTTGTTGACGCTGACACCGTCTACGGTGATGGTCATTTTTGTAAGATTTACTCCGGCTACCTTTCCCTCTTTATCTTTATGATCGCCGCGAAGGATTTTCACAGTATCGCCGGTGCGTACAGGTATGCTTTTGATTCCGTGCTTTTCCGCAAGGTCGGGGCTGAGCATAGCACCCAGCAGTTTATGCCTCTTGTGGAGCGGCGCCTGGAACCTGGATTTTCTCTGTTTTCTTGGTTGTGTTGATACCATGTTTTCACCTACACTATAATCGAGGCTGCTGATGATATCTTTGAGTACCGCTCGGCAGCTTCCCTGGCAACGGGTCCTTTTATTTCAGTGCCCTTCGGCACGCCTTCATCATCCACTATCACGCATGCATTGTCCTCAAAAGAAACCCGCATTCCATCAGGTCGCCTGAATTCTTTTTTCTGCCGGATTATGACCGCTTTGAAGACCTGTTTTCTCATTTCCGGGGTTCCTTTCTTGACGCTTACGATGAGGGTATCCCCGATACCTCCGCGAGGATATCTGTTCCTTACACCGCGATATTTCAATACAGAAATAACTTCAACAACCCGCGCACCTGTGTTATCTGCACATTCCATGCGGGATGCTGTGTTTATAGCGCGGGGTATTTTTGCTTTCATCCCTCTCATTTTGCCACCTCAATAATCACATAAGATTTTGTCTTGCTCAAAGGGCGGCATTCCGCAATCGTTACATTATCGCCCTCTTTTGCATTTATGCAGGGAGGGTTGTGGGCATGTACCTTGGTCTTTCTTTTCTCGTACCGCTCGAATTTTGCAATCTTTTTGACAAATGTTCTCTGCACAACTACTGTATTATCCATTTTGTCGCTGACTACGACTCCTTTTAAAACCTGCCCTCTTACAGGAAGGGCTCCATGAAAAGGACATTTTGGATCAGTACATTCTTTTGCTGGTGGTTGAACATCCAGCCCGATATCTCGTGTCATTATTATACCTCTTCTATTTCCTGAATTTTTTCTTAAATTTTGTCTGGATTCTGTTTTCGGGTTGCGAGAGCAATAATCTTCCATCGACTTTGAGCGTCAGCGGTAAGTAACGTTTACCGTCAACTGTTTGATGAGCCGTTCTCACCAATGATGGAATTGTAAACATGAATGATGAACAGGATTTCGATACTTTTTTCGCCTGTTCACCGGTTCTTATTGAAATCATATTTTTCGTTTCATCGATTATCCGTCCCTCTATTCCTATTAGGGAACTGTTTGTGCTGTCCACTACCTTTGTATCAAGACCGATGAGTTCATGGTGTATGATATTGTGTGGTGTCAGCTTCATTACTCTGCAGGCTCCTTCTGGATTGTTTTTATCCTTGCGATAGTTTTCCTTATTTCTTTAATCCTGCCCGGATTTTCAGGAGCGCCGCCGGCCGATGCGACAGCACGTTCGCGGATAAGCTCCATTTTGAGCTTATCCAGTTCTTCCTGCCGCTCGGTTATGTTCATGTTCCTGATTTCATCGACTCTCAGTATTGCCATTACTTTTCCTCCTTTTTATGGAGACGTGATGCCGGGTGCCAGTAATCATATTCGGGATGTTTGTGTTCCATGACATCCCCGTGCATTCTTTCTTCAATACTGCCGGTATGGCTTTCTTCCATAGGAGTTTCCTGTGGCGCTTCAGGCGCCTGTTCCGGTACTGCTTCCGCTACTACTTCCGGTTTCACTTCAGGTTTCACTTCCTGTGGAGCTGCCTTGACAATCTCTACAATGCCCGCTGCCGGTTTCTTTTCAACTGTTTCCTGGGGGGCTCCAACCTGGACGGTCTTAAACCTGCCCGGAAGCTTAACAGTCGGCCTGATTAACCGGACACGGCATCCGATAACTCCAAGTTTTTTAATCGCAATGGCAAACCCGTCATCGACCAGTTCCATCGCCGGGTTGCCTGCATGAAGCATGTTGCCGCCAACGAATTTTTCGGTCTTTTTTCTCGGACCTGTCAGCTTGCCTGCAATATCAATCTCACATCCGAGCGCACCTGATTCCAGTATCCTGCGAAGCATGTTATGACCTGCTTTCCTGAAATAAAGACCGCGTTCGATTGCACCTGCAAGCCTTGATGCCATCATCTGCGCATTCAGTTCCGGGATTTTAACTTCCTGGACATCTATCTGCGGATTATCCACACGGAAAACGGTTTCAAGGTCATGTGTAAGCTTGTGTATTGTCTTTCCGCCTTTTCCGATTATCATACCCGGTTTCTCTGCAAATATCGTAATCTGGGTACCCATCGGAGTCCTGTTGATATTCATGCCGCCATAACCGGCGCGTTCTAATTGCTTGGAAAAGTATTCTGCCATCTGCGCCTTATCAAGACCGTTCTTGACGAATTTTCTTTCAACTCCCATTATTACGCCTCCAGTATCATTTCAACACTCACCGTTTCGTGGTTCTTTGGTGACGCCCTGCCCTGTGCCCGCCTGAACTGCCCCATATATGTATGGCCTGTCTTGGTTGCTACATGGGTTATCTTCATGTTCTCAGGATCAAGTCCTTTATATGTGGCATTACTTTCGGCATTTTTTAATACCTTGAGGAATTCCTTTGCGGCTTTCTGCGGGTACCTGCCTGTACACATCCCTTTCCTGTGGGGAATGTTTCTTGTGTATCTCTTATAAGGCACGGCCTGTTTCAGCTCGGATACATTCTCAAGAAAACCCCTGGCTTTATTGAGCTTCATGCCTTTTATTGCCGATGCTATCTCATGCGCATGCTTTTTTGAAATATGAAGTTCCTTGCCCAAAGCTTTTGATGTTTTTTCGGGTTCTGGTTCAATTGAGTAATTTAGTTTCATGTGCATCACTTCAGCGGGATGAATTTGCTTGATCTTGTAGCTCCAATACCTGCTGCTCCGTGTGAAACTTTCTTTCGTGTCATCACGAATTCACCGAAATAATGACCAACCATTTCAGGAATAATATCAACCGGCACAAACTCTTTTCCACTATGGATTGCGATTTTCAGGCCAATCATTTCAGGCAGCACTATCATATCCCGCAAATGCGTCCTGATATTCTGGTCTTTAATCCTGACTTTGTGCATCAATTTCTTATGGTCTTCCGAAAGGCCGCGCTGCAGGGTCCGGCGCTGTCTTGCCGGGACAAGCAGTGCGAACTCGTCAGGGGTCAACTTCTTTAGGTCTTCCAGTGTTTTTCCTCTGTATGTGAATTCTCCCTTCCTTTTGGGTATTTTAGATGATTCTTTTCTTGCCATGTATTATCACTTCTTTCCGGTCCTTCTTGCTGCAATAGATCCGACTTTCCGCCCGGGTGGTGTGCCGCGGGCTACGGTCTTTGGTCTTCCCGGATGCTGGCGCCCTCCGCCTCCGAAGGGATGGTCTACAACGTTCATTGCAACGCCCCTGCTTCTTGGCCATTTTGTTGCCCTGACTTTCATCTTGTGGTATTTCTTTCCTGCATTGATGAACGGCTTCTCGGTGCGCCCTCCTGCCGCCACAACACCTATTGTAGCCCTGCATTTGGGATTGAGCCATTTCATCTCGCCGCTTGGCAGTTGCACCACGGTCTTGCCCACATCATGCGCCACAAGAATACCGTACATTCCTGAAGCCCTTGCGAATTTTCCTCCATCGCCGGGTTGTGATTCTATATTGCATATCGGGATTCCTTCCGGGATTTCCGCAAGCACAAGGGTATTGCCCGGCTCTACAGGCGCGGAAATACCGCACTGTATGGTCTGGCTGACTTCAGTGCCTTCCGGTATGAGCATTAATCGTTCCTCACCATTGCTGAATGATATGCGTGCAATCGGGGCTGAACGTGCAGTATCATGGATTATCTCAAGTACTTTTCCCGTAACAATCCCTTCCTCTACCTTTAAATGTTCAAGATTTGCTTTGAATTTATGAGAGGGTGCTTTGTACGTCGGAGAACCTTTTCCCCTGCTCTGAGAAATAATTCTATGTCCCATATTATCACCTTAAAATATTCCTAACCTTGAGGCAAGTTCGGTCGCTGTATTAGGTTCCTCAAATGTTACGATGGCTTTCTTTTTTCCCTTGGAGGTCAGCATCGTATTCACGCCTGCAACTTTCACATTAAAGAGCGCCTCTATCTCTTTTTTCACTTTCACTTTAGTATCGCTTACATCAACGATGAACTGGAGAACATTATCCTTTTCAGCCATCAATGTCGCTTTCTCTGTAACATAAGGGTGCTGAATCATTGCATTGCCTCCTCGAGTTTTGCTATGGCTGATTCGGTAAATATTGTCAGACGTCCCGCATGCGTTCCGGGAGCCAATAATTCCGTGTTAAGCTGATCGTATGTAACAATATCAACTCCGGCAAGATTGCGCCCCGCTCTGGCTATTCCCTTATCCTCTGCGGTCACGATCAAAATACTTTTTGTATTCTTGTATCTCCTGCCTCTGAGCTTTCCTCTTCCTGCCCTGATGGTGGTGTCTTTTGCTCTTTCAATATCGTCCCAGACTTTTACAGCTTCCATGAACGATTTTACATCTTTTGTTTTGGTAAGCTCAGCAAGATTATCAACAGCAATCAGAGGTAACTGTGCAGAGAATTTGTGTCCTCTTTTCGTTACGAGTTCCAGGTTGCCTGTTGCTGCAAGTGCTGACCTGATAGCCTTTTTCCGCTCTTTGTCATTGATTTTTTCCGACCTGTCTTTTTCAGGTTTCGGGGGATGCGCTTCTCTTCCCTTAACTGCCTGGGGTATCCTGGCTGATTTGCTGCCGTTCTTTAACCTGGCAACTCTTGACACACCGCGTCCCGGTCCCCAGCCTTCGGCTGACGTTCTCATGCCTGCATACATATGCGCGCCATAGGGCTGCTGCCGGTTCGCCTGGGCTGCAAGCACCGCTTTCTTTATAAGATCGGGGCGGTAGGTTTCATCAAATAACCCCGATGTAATTTTCTTTGTTGTATTTCCTGATAAATCGATTATGTTAATATCCATAGAATCACCCTTGTTTTGACTCAAGACTTATATATGTTATTTCCGGAGTCTGCGCCAGTACTTGATTATTCGGTCTTATTGCCGGTCGTAAGCGCACCAGTCTTTTTGCCGGCCCGGGCAAGCTGCCCTTGATAATGATATAATCGTTCCTTATAATACCATAATTCAAAAATCCGCTTTCGGGAGTTACAGTTTTACCATCTTTACCGATTTGCATTATCCTTTTATTGAATTCGGTTCTCTGGTGGTATCCGGTTTGCCCAAGCTGCGGAACCCTCCAGCTTACATGCGAAGGATGCCATGGTCCGAGAGTACCTATCTCTCTCACGCTGCCGGCCCTTGAATGTTTTGATTTCTGAAGCTGTATGCCCCAACGCTTAATCGGGCCCTGAACCCCTTTGCCTATTGTTACGGCAAGAACATCGATAATATCGCCGTTCTTGAATACATCGTTTATACTGACAGATTTGCCAAGAATGTTTTTTGCATATTCAAACCGTGCCTTTAAGTCAGTTCCACCAATGTTGTTTTCCATGATTTCGGGTTTCTTCTTGGGGATACCTGTTACTTTCTCAGGCAGAGTATACATTATTACTCTCAAATCTTTGGCAACCCCGTCTTTGATAAGCTGCTCTATTTTGGCAAGCGCCGCAGGGAGGTCAGATTTTTTTGGAACAGCTATGGCCCTGTTAAGTTCCTTATCAAGCTCGGTTGTCCATGCTTCGGCTATTGCGCTGGCGCCATAAGTAGTATTTTTATAAACCCGGATAGCTGCAACCTTCATTGCAGGAGCTTCCATAATGGTTACTGGTACTGAAATTTCCATCCCTGTGGTCAGGCTGTTGGGGGCGTCATCTCTCATAATCAGATGCGTCATGCCGGCCTTGTAGCCTGCAAATCCTAACAGTTTGGGCTCTTTTATCAGAGGCCACGCTCTTACACGGGGGGTTTCACTTCTTGCTCTTACTCGCGGGCTGTATGCAATTGACCCGCGCCTTGGTCTGTGGGGATGTGACATTTTTCCTCCTTTGACAATATGTAATACTAATACGTGGGACTTTTACTGCAAGCTGCAAACCATCGGGGCCTGCAAATAGGTCATCACAAATAGATTTTTTTTTACATGCATTTGCGGGCATACGATATCC
>CABMII010000035.1 GCA_902386255.1 uncultured archaeon | reverse complement strand
TTACAAAAATAAATGCAAAAGAGTCTCATTTTTCGTTTTGTGATGGAAAATAGAAGTATTTGATTTGAGGTTAAATAGAGTATTCAGAGTAGCTTGTTCGGAACTAAGCTAACTCGGAAGTACTGGCGTATTAAGATAAATTTTTAATTTAATGATTAAATATTATTTATCCGCTTTGTGACCAACAAAACTATAATTGCATATATGAAATTAATGATGGGTATAGTAAGAATATCTCAAAATTTAGATAACCAAATAAGAAATGGGGAAACGAATTAGGGTATTTGGATTTCGGTGAGATTCTTCTTCACTCCTGAAGGAGGTAGGAAATGAAGGCAAAAGTAGTATATATCGAACGGAGCAAAGCAGATAAAATTAATAAAATTCTTGAGGCTGGAAGGGATTTTGTGGAATATGGGGAAAAGAAGAAAAAGTAAATCCAGCATTTTTTAATGCTATCAGTTTCTTAATCTTTTATGTAAAAGCCATTAAATACAAAGAGCCCAATGTAAGGCATCGTTTCCGTATTGGAGGATTTCATTGCAACCAGTTGTAAATATCGGCATTGTAGGGCATGTTGACCATGGCAAGACCACGCTTGTCAAGGCACTTTCTGGTGTCTGGACTGACAGGCACAGCGAAGAGATAAAAAGAGGTATATCTATCCGGCTCGGCTATGCGGATATTGTGCTCAGGAAATGCCCTGACTGTCCTGAACCTGACGGCTATACAACCAAAGAAATATGCGAAAAATGCGGAGCAAAAACAGAGGTACTTAGAGCTATTTCATTTGTAGATTCTCCGGGCCATGAAACACTGATGGCAACCATGTTATCTGGAGCGGCATTGATGGATGGCGCACTCCTTGTCATCGCTGCCAACGAACAATGCCCGCAGCCGCAGACAAAAGAACATCTTATGGCATTGAATATCCTGGGGATTAAAAATATAGTGATTATCCAGAATAAAATTGACATTGTTCCGCGGGAGAAAGTCCTTGAGAGTTACAACCAGATCAAGGAATTCGTGAAAGGGACTGTGGCAGAAGGTGCACCGATTATCCCCATCTCAGCCCAGCAGAATACCAATATCGACCTGGTCATTGAAGCTATTGAAAAATACATCCCGACGCCTAAACATGACCTGAAGAAATCACCTTTGATGTATGTGGCGCGGTCTTTTGATATCAATAAACCCGGTACACTTCCTGATAAACTTGTAGGAGGCGCTATCGGCGGGTCTTTGAATTTTGGTGTTTTTCACCCGGCCGATGAGATAGAGATGCGTCCCGGCAGAAAAGTTGAAAGCGGGGGAGTTGTCAAATGGGTCCCGATCAAAACTATTATCACTACGATACACGCTGGGAAAGAAGAGTTAAAAGAAGCAGTACCCGGCGGTCTTATCGGCATTGGCACCAATCTTGACCCCACTCTCACCAAAAGCGATGCCCTTGTCGGGCAGGTCGCGGGGATTCCGGGGTCGCTACCTCCGACACTTGATGGTTTTCTAATGGAAACTAAGCTTCTTGAACGTGTTGTGGGGATAAGCGATGAAGCAGCAGTCGAGCCCATACGTTCAAATGAACCGCTGATGCTTAATATCGGGACGGCTACTACAATTGGTGTCGTCACAAGCGCAAGGGGGGCTGATGCAGAGGTCAAACTTAAAAGACCGATATGCGCGGATAAAGGTGCGCATATTGCAATAAGCAGGCGTGTGGGAGCGCGGTGGAGGCTTATCGGTTCAGGTGTGTTGAAAGAATTTAAATGACAAGAAAAGTGATAATCGACACCAATGGGATGATGGTGCCGGGGCAGTTCGGTCTGGACATTTTTTCTGAGCTTGAACGACTGGGTTTTGATATTTATATTGTCACAAAACCTTCGATCAAAGAACTGGAAAAAATTTATGCGGAAGGGAAAGGCAGGGACAGGAAAGCCGCAAAAATAGCAATGTCATTGCTGGACAGGTGCACAATCATAGAAAAGAATGGATTCGCGGACGATATCATTGTAGAACAGGCCATCACTGAAAAAGCTGCAGTTCTGACTAACGACATAGAATTAAAGAAAAGATTATGTAGTAAGGGAATCACTACTGTGTATCTTCGAGAAAAAACTCGTTTAAGTATTCAATAACTTTTATTAAGAGGATTTAGATGTATAAGAAAATGAGATTAGCAGATACGGTGAGAATTGCACCTGAATTACTTGGTGAGCCTGTACAGGAAGCGGTTAAACTCGCTTTGCGTGAAAAACTTGAAGGGCTTGTTGATAAGAGAATCGGCGCAATAGTAGCGGTAAAAGACGTGATTGAAGTCGGGGAAGGACATATTCTCGCCGGGGACGGCGGGGTCTATTACGATGCCATCTTTGATGCCCTGACATTCATGCCAGAACTGCAGGAAATCATAGAAGGAAGCGTTGTGGAAGTTGTCGAGTTCGGCGTGTTCGTGGGCATAGGTCCTCTTGATGGTCTTGTGCATGTAAGCCAGTTGACCGATGAATTCATCAGTTACGACGAGAAAAACTCACGCCTGATAACCAAAGAATCCGGCCGTGCAATAACAGAAGGGGACAAAATTCGTGCAAGAATAATCGCCGTGAGCTTAAATGAGCGCGAACCCAGGGACAGTAAAATAGGTCTTACCATGCGCCAGCATGCCCTTGGCAAACTGGAGTGGATTGAAGAAGCCCGCAAGCCCAAAGAAAGCGGCGATGAAAAAGCAAAACCCAGGAAGAAAAAGAAAGAAGAGGGAAAGGCCGGGAAATCGGATGAAACCGGGGGAACATAATGGCAGAGAGAGTTTGCAAAGATTGTCACCGACTAATCAAGGAAAAGTATACAGCGTGTGAGGATTGCAAATCAACTACTTTTACGACTGATTGGAGCGGTTATGTTGTGATAATCGACCCGCTAAAGTCACAGATCGCAAAAAAACTTAATATTAAATTAGCTGGTTCATACGCATTGAAGGTACGCTAACTTGAAAAGATACTGCCTCCCTGAAGAGTTAAGAGAGGAGCTTCGAAAACTCCATGGTGAACTTTATCCGGGAGACGGCATCGAAAATGCAAAGCAGATTGTCAAAGATTTACATAAATATTCCAAAATAATTTCTGTAGGGGATATCGTTACATTCAATCTCCTGACCGTCGGGCTGGTTCCTGACATATCCTTTGTGGATGACAGGACAAAACGCGGTCCAGCTTCCGATAAAATCATGAAAGGCACAAGGCATGCGCATTTTAAAACAATAACAGTTGAAAACCCACCAGGCACAATCACCGGGGAATTATTGCAGGAAATCGGAAAGGCAATGGAATCCAAAACACCTGTACAGATATTTGTAAAAGGCGAGGAAGACCTTGCAGCCCTGCCGTCGATTGCCATGGCGCCTATTTCATCAGTAATTATATATGGGTTGCCTGACAAAGGGGCGGTACTGGTTCGAGTTACAGAAAACAAGAAAAAAGAAATACAATCATTGCTTGATAAAATGAAGTGTAAGGAGAATTAATAATGGAAGTTCAGATTATCAAAGATAAGACAAATCCCATATTGAAAAGAAGAGAGATATCGTTAAAAGTAAAGGACAAAGTGACTCCCTCAAGGATTGAGGTCAAGGGCAAACTTGCAGCGCTGCTGAATTCAAAACCCGAGTTAATCGTGATAGAGTGTCTTGAAACGGCTTATGGAAAACAGGAATTGGCAGGAACAGCATGTATCTACCAGACCGAAGAGCGCTTAAAACAGCTGGCTCATGAGCATCTTGTTGCAAGGGATGCACCTAAGGTAAAAGAAGGCGAAGCGGCTCCGGCTGCACCTGCGGCCAAAGAAGCTGAAGTTAAAGCCGAGCCTAAGGCAGAAGCAAAACCAGAAGCTAAGCCGAAAGCTGAAACCAAAGTAGAAGCTAAATCAGAAGAAAAGAAAAAACCTGAAAAGAAGTGATTTTAATGGCAGTTAATGAATTTTATGAAATAAGCGGGAATAAAGCGAAAAGGATAAAACCGTCATGTCCCAGATGTGGGCCCGGCGTGTTCCTTGGCGAGCACAAGAACCGCCTTGCATGCGGTAAGTGCGGTTATACCGAGTTCAAGAAATAATTTTTTTTGTATTTGCGCTCCCTGCGCCTTTGCAGTTATAAAGATGCAAAGGCCGCAAAGAATTTTTGTTTGGTTTTTAATTATACAACCCCTCTTTTAATGCCAAATTACATATTCTCATAGTTACAACTCTAAATGATTATGCTTACCCGAAGAGTGCTGCATGAACTGGAATTATTAAAAAGACACATAATCGTGCTGAAAAAAGTGATAGATGTCGGGCCTATCGGAATCATGAAACTCTCTCTGGAAACGGGTATACCGGAACATCTTGTAAGGTATTCCCTTCGTGTTCTTGAGCAGGAGGGATTAATAACTCCTTCAACGCAGGGCGCCGTAGCTGCAAAATCGGCAGAAGAAGCATATTTGCAGTTTAAATCCGAGCTTGAAAAGATAGGGGAAATGACAGAAGAAATCAAACGGATTGGTTTTGGATAATAATGCAAAGGGAAAGGAATGAAAAAAAATACGAATTTCTTTACCATATAGCTGATGCCAAGTTCAGGGCGTACGGGTCCACGATGGAAGAGGCTTTTGAGAATGCTGCGCTGGCGATGTTCAATGTGATGGTTGATACTTCCGGGCTTGAAGCTAAAGAATTAAGGAAAATTGAGATAACATCCCCGGATATTAAAATGTTGCTTGCCGAGTGGCTGTCCGAATTGTTGTACCTGTTTGAAGTGGATGGGATCGTATTCTGTGAATTTAAGATAGAACGGATTGAAAAGACTGGCGAGGGCTTTTCTTTAACCGCGGAGGCATGGGGGGAACCTATCGACCTTTCCCGCCACAGGTTTGATACACAGGTCAAAGCCGTGACGCTTCATGAGCTTGAGGTCCAGCAAGATGATGGCGGATTTTGGGTTCAGGTTGTTGTAGATACTTGAAGGAATGTAGCATATGTTAGAAACATATGTCCTAATCACTTGCTAATTCAAGTATATTAAAATATTATTTTAATTTGGGGCAGGTGTATGTTTTTATATCGAACCATCGCCATCAATCCCTTTCGCCTGCCCATCCAATCTTAATAATGACAATCATATGAATCTTTCCGGCAAGCAATTTTCTTGATGGAGAGGATTGCAGTTAGACTGCCCATTAAAAACACCAGACTTAATAGCTTTGCAGATATAATATTAAAACAAGAATTACCGGAAGATTACCATGCCTGAAGAAAGAAAAGATGCAGCAAGTATCCTCACAAAAGTGAATGATTATACGTGGGACATACCCATGACTTATAAGCCCGGCATGAGAGTGCCCGGACGCATTTTCGTATCTTCGAAACTACTTGAGAGCCTTGAGCACGATACTCTTGAGCAGACAGCCAACGTCGCAACCCTTCCAGGCATCCAGAAATACGCTATGGCGATGCCCGATGCCCATTCGGGTTACGGTTTTCCCATCGGCGGCGTGGCGGCGTTTGACAGGAATACAGGCATAATCAGCCCCGGCGGCGTGGGATACGACATCAACTGCGGCGTGCGTATAATCAGGACGAATTTGACTGCTGATGAAGTTCGCCCAAGGGTGAAAGAACTTATTGAGCTTCTTTTCCATGAGATTCCCTCGGGCGTGGGTTCAAAAAGCAAGATTCGAGCCTCGGACGCTGAACTGACAGACGCCTTCCTGCACGGAGCAAAATGGGCGGTGGAAAGCGGGTACGGAGTCAAGGAAGATATCGAGCACTGCGAAGAGAACGGTTACATGAAAATCGCAGACCCCTCAAAAGTGAGCGAGAAGGCGCGAAACCGTGGCAAACCGCAATTCGGGACACTCGGCAGCGGCAATCATTTCCTTGAGGTGCAGTACGTGGATGAAGTATACGATGAAGAGGTTGCGAAAGTATTCGGTCTTCACAAAGGACAGGTCACGGTCATGGTACACTGCGGTTCGCGGGGCGCAGGTCACCAGATTTGCGATGATTACCTGAAAATTCTTGATAAAGCCACACGTAAATACGGCATTGTCCTTCCTGACAGGCAGCTTGCATGCGCGCCTGCGGAATCGCCCGAAGGCCAGAACTATTTTAAAGCCATGGCTGCGGGTGCAAATTATGCATGGGCGAACAGGCAGGTCATTACCCACTGGGTCAGGGAAGCGTTTTCACGCTTTTTCAGGCGCGATATGGACGACCTTGGTATGAATCTCATCTATGACGTGGCGCATAACGTCGCCAAGCTTGAAGAACACGTTATCGATGGAGAGAAAAAGATGGTGTATGTGCACCGCAAAGGTGCAACGCGGGCATTCCCGCCAGGGCATCCGGATGTTCCGGCGGTATTCAGGAATGTTGGCCAGCCTGTTCTCATCCCGGGCAGCATGGGCACGCCTTCGTTTGTGCTGCACGGAACACAGAAAGCCATGGAACTCACTTTCGGAAGCGCATGCCACGGTTCGGGCAGGGTCTCAAGCAGGGCGGCGGCAAAGCGGGAATTTTACGGCGAGACCATACAAAAGGAATTGGCTGCTCGAGGCATCTCGGTGAGGGCAACGCATCCGTCCATAATAGCGGAAGAAGCGCCGGGGGTTTATAAGCCAAGTGAGGAAGTGGTGGATGTGGTGCATCAGTTGGATATTGCCAGGAAAGTCGTGAAACTTATGCCGATGGGAGTGGCGAAGGGATAGATTATAGTGGGTAGAGGATATTAATACCGAGCAGTATGCCCTACGCAGAAAAAGACAGGCAGGAATTCATAAAACGCATCAACCTGACGCCGGATGTCCGCGTTCTCGATTTCGGAGGAATGCTTGGAGAAGAGATACCATCCGCTGTTTTCGGGATTACAACAAAAAGGCAGATGACAGGCGCTGTTCTCATAAAACCCGCGCTATTGCCATTTAAAAATTCAGTATTCAAATCGGTTGTTTCATATCATTACTTTGACCTTATTCCCTCCGGCATTCTCAGGTACGCTTTTGATGAAGCAGCGAGGGTTCTGGACAAAGATTCAAGCTTTTCTTTCATGATAACCCAATGGGCAGCACAGAACGAAGCACAGCGCTCAAGCCTTTTTTTCAATGAACTCCTGAAAAGCACAGGCGCTCTTTTCCAGCATGAATTCGAAGAAGTAAGCAGGATGCTCTCAGAATCCGGTTTCAGCGAGATAACAGCAGAAAGTGTAAAACGCGATATAGTCATACCCGAGGATTTTGCCAGGTCGCACCTGTTGATGCTTGGAAATCTTGTGAAAAAAGAAAAAGAGCAGGGCGGGACACTAATAAAAGATCTTGCAAGGCAGTATTTTAACAATATGAAAATTCACGGGGAAGCCATGCTGCCTGCAATTCATTTTACAGCTAAAAAATAATATGAAGCAAAAAAATCTTGAGATTTTGCTTGAAGGGCTCAAAGGTTTTGAATCCCCGAAGCCTGATAAAGAGCAGTACTCCACGCCGGCAACAGTCGCTGCTGAGCTTCTGCATTTTGCTTTCATGCGGGGAGACCTCGTTGATACCGTATATGACCTCGGGTGCGGCGGGGGAATACTTGCAATCGGGGCAAAACTCCTTGGAGCAGAAAAGGTTATAGGTTTTGATGATGATAAAGAAGTTCTTGAGATTGCACGGGCAAATGCAGAGAGACTTGGCGCGGATGTCGAGTTCGTATGCAGCCGCATCGAAAATATTGGCGGGAAAGCGCATACAGTTGTGATGAATCCACCGTTTGGCGCACAGGTTAAGGGAAGCGACCGCCCTTTTTTGAGGAAAGCCCTCGAAGTAAGCAGCGTGGTTTATTCCATACATAACGCCGGAAGTCTGGAATTCATAAAAAAATTCATAAGCCCATCGGTCATAACAGAGTATCAGGTAATCGATTTTCCTATTAAGAGGATATTCAGGTTTCATACGAAGGAGATAAAGGTCATAAAAGTTGAGATATACAGGATTGAGAAACGAATAGAGGGATAATTATTAGAATCAAAAGAAAGAAAATGACAAACAGGAGAAAGCTGGGGAAAAGCGATGCTGAGGAACCCAAAGAAGTAAAGGAAGGCGAGCTTGAGCTGGAGGAAGAAATAGAAGAAATTGAAGAGGCTGGTGAAGAGACAGAACAGCCTGAAGAACCAGAGAAGCCAGAGCAACCATCAGAAGAGATCAGGGAAGAGCCGAAGGAGAAAACAAGAGCAGTTTTGCCCGGAGACCTTATCGGGACTTCAGAGGAATATTCGCCCAGAAACGGAACGTATGCGGATAAAGGGAATATTTACGCTACAGCCAGCGGAATTGTTAAGATAAATACGAAGGACAGGTCTATTTCAGTTATTCCTGTAACCAATACGCCGCCTCATATCCAGGTAGGCGATATCGTAATAGGCCAGGTTACCGATGTAAAAGATTCAGTCGCACTTGTTGAGATTGCGGGGATAAAAGGAAAGGGAGAGCGGGAGATTGTCAATGCAGACCAGGCAGCAATCCACGTTTCAAACGTCAAAGATGCATACGTGAAAGAATTGTATAATGAATTTGCCCCGTTTGACATCGTCAAAGCCCGGGTAATTGACCTTCGGAATATGCGCTTAACCACAGTCGATAAAGAACTCGGCGTCATGAAAGCCTATTGCGGCAATTGCAGGGCAGTGCTGAAAATAGACAACGGTAAACTTAAATGTCCTAATTGTGAAAGAACAGAAACAAGAAAAGTGTCTTTGGATTACGGGACAGGAATTGTTTAGGTGATATCATGGAACTTACAATCCTCAATAAGACAGAAAATGAAATAAATATCAAAGTGACAGGGGAGACGCATACGATGCTCGGTATCCTGAAGACTGCTTTACTGGATAACAAGCATGTCGAGATAGCAACGTACGATATAAAACATCCGACAATCAGCGAACCTGTGCTTTTTGTGAGGACAGATGGCGCAGACCCGATTGATGTGATCAAAAAAGCATCCAAGGATATTGTCAAGGAATGCGACGAGTTTATTAAATTATTTACTAAGAAGACGAAGGGTTAATTAAAACTCCATATTCCTCATCGATGAGGTCATCCACTATTGTCCCGTGCTCAAGCGCAACGAGAATGGCGCTGACCTCTATCAGCACCTGTTTTCCAAGGTCTTCCTGTTTCTTATTTATCAGCGCTATTACTTTGCGCTTTTCTATTCCTGTTTTGAGTATTATGCGCTCAAGTATCCTGTCAAAGATGGTTTTTTTCTCAAAAGTCGCAGGTTCAGGCTTGAATCCGGACGGGATTTCAACACCTGTTATATCAAAAGCAGGGCAGACCAGTTCTCCCTGTCTTTTTAAAAGACCTGACTTTTCAGCATCTTTCAATACGTTTTTCGCCTGCTCAGGAGTGAACCATTTCAAATCAATAGAAAGGGCAAGCACGAATTCGCTCTCTTTTAACGCATCTTTTCCTTTTCTCAAAAAAGGCATTGAAACAGTATAGGTAAGGTCAGATGGACCCATTACTAATCAATCCTACGGGTTCATCAAACATTGGGGGCATTTTTTACTATTTCTTCAACAATAGTATCTGCTATCCTTTCACTTTCGGTCCTTCCGAGGCCATCGATATTATGCACCTTTAAGGTAAGTACCCCATCTTCAAGGCCTGTCCTGACAAGATATGAATCTCCCTTGAATGGGATGCGGTCAAACTTATCATTGAGAAAAGAATACTGCAGGGTCACTTTGAAATCAATTATCCCTTCGGATTCCACGTTTTTGAGGACTGAATTAATTGTGCTATTGTTGAGAGGATAGAAATCAACGCTCCTGTCCGTGATTTCAATATTAATGCTCCTTTTGGCTTTTATGGGGCGGCCTTTCTTATCCGGGCCATCCGTAATGAATTCTCCGGATTGTCCGTCCATTCCTGCCATTGTTCTGACAATATATGGCAGGTCTTCTTTGAAATTATATTTTCGCTCAAATTCAGGGTTTGTTGGGAACTGGTGATACATGCGTCTCATATTTACCTTGTAATCGTCAGGCATTCTTAAAAACTTATTGCTGGAATTCTGAAGATGAACTATTCCCGTTCCTTCAAATTCGAAATATAAATCCTGCAGGACTCTTGCATTTTCTGGAACTCCCGGATTTTTCCAATGAGTTCGGGGCTCCATCCGGTCAAAACCTTTGAAAGAGCATGAACATTCAGGTCCGAGACCTCTTCCCATTTCCCTGCTTTTTTGATAATTGCATCAAGCTGCTCTCTTTCCGTTTCCTCTTTTGCTGGAAAATGCGGCTTTTCTTCGATCTTAACACGTAATTTCTTATCATTGCCGCGGATGATTTCCACTCCTTCCCTTTTTGCATAGGCGACAATCGCATCTTTCAATAATTCAAGCTCTGCATCTATATTATCAATCAGCTTTTTTTTCTCCATTGATTTCTCAACGTACCGGTTCACAAGCAGAACGCCCGGGTCTTCCAGGTATTTATTAAGCGGCATCTGGCCGGTTCTCACCAGATGCATTCGTTTCGGGCATAGGGACTGGTAATCGCACCAGTCGCACAGGCCGCTTTCTTCTGCCTCGAAATCATTTTCTTTTTCAGCCCGTTCGATAGTCTCTATCAGCTTTACAATCCCCGACCTGAGTTCCGCCAAGTCATGCGGCTGCCGTTTTGATTTTATCTCCCTGTCAAATACAAGATAATGCCAGATAAGGTCGACCTCCTTTACATCCCCGAACATTTCCTGCACGCCGATCTGGTAAAGCGCAAGCTGCCTGTCCGAGTCAAAATGCGATTGCTGCGGCAGGTATTGTGAGGTTTTGTAGTCATGAATTTCATATACCCCGTCGCGGCTTGATGAGAGCCTGTCGATAAATCCCCTGAGCTTATAACCTTCGATATCGATTGCAATCATCTGCTCAATGCCCAGTGTCTTCCCGTCATTGAAGGGCTGGTACCGCGCATAATACTCGCTGATGCATTTGGCGCCTGTGTCCTTATAATTCCCGGGAGCATAGCCTTGTTTTACAATTTTGATATCATCCGAATAGTTCTTGACCCACACATCGTTATAAAAAGAAAGAAGCTCATCCAGTGAGTTGGGTTTTGATAGGCGAAGGTCTTTATAGAGTTTCTCAAGCGTTTCATGTACTCTCGAACCCATGAAAGCTTCAATGGTTTCACTCTCATCGATTTTTATTTTATCCACATATCTCAGGCGGTATTGAAGCGGGCATGTCTCAAAAGCGGATAATCGGGAATGGGAGTAGATTGTCATTTGCTATGGATTAGATTTGCCGGGTATAAAGGTTGTGTGATGAAAGGATTTTGTGTAAAAAGTAACAAAAATCATTGACTTTATACACAACAGGCGGCTGACAAGTACCTTAATGAATTTCATAGGCGTGGATGGATAGATAAAAGGCAAAGTGGTGTCAGGGATTATTGACGTGCTTATAAATAGGATGGGGAATAAATATATATTCTTAAGATAATCATGATTATTACCACTGGTAAAAACGGGACGAACTATGAACATACCTGTACCCTACAAGCGAATTTATTACAAAGAGAAACAAATATATGGTATGTGTTTGTAGGGAGTGGATATTGTGATTAAAAAAATAACATTGGATAATTTCAAAGCATTTAAGCACGCTGAAATTGAAATAAAACCAATTACTATCCTCGTTGGTCCGAATAATGGTGGGAAAAGTAGTATATTGCAAGCAATAGGTTTAATCCAGCAAACATTAAAATTAGGAGGTCCTGAAGAAGTCTTGAAATTCAGAACCCCTCATCTGAATTTGGGTAATTTTGATACTTTAATTCATCAGGACTTGGAAAAAAAAGAGATGCATTTTAATTTTGAACTGGAAGATGGAAAATATTTTGACATAAATGTATTAAAAAATCCAGATAATAATGAGGTATATGTCAAAGACTTTTCATGCAACAATGGTAGATTCGAATATACTATTAATGAAATTACGAAGAAGAAAGGTACACCTAAAGACGAATCGGCATATTATGTTCCAAAAACATTTAAATTTGATATTAAGACCTCTGGAAAGGAAAAATACAAAGAGTTTTTTGAAACTTTTATTCCTACATTTTATCGAAATAATTTCTTTTTTATAATTGCTTTTTATGAAGAAAAAAAGGATAAAATGTTTTTGATTCCTGACATTTTTGAAAGCACTAAGAGTAAGGCTAATATCAGGTCAGATTTTATGGAAAATTTAAGATTTTATTTGAATTTACAAAAGATTTCAACTGATTTCTACCAAAATATAAAACAAGATTTTCAAAATATAATATACATAGGTCCGCTTAGAGCTATTGCTAGAAGGTCTTACGAAAAAGGAGACTACAATGATGTTGGAACAGAGGGCGAACATGCCGTTCAAATTTTAGCATCTAACTCTGAAATAAGAAATGATTCACAGGAATATTTAAAAAAGATGGATATTGTTAATTCTTTATACGTTTCAGAAATGGAAGAAAATTCAAAAATTTTTGAGTTCAAATTGAAAACAAAAATTACCGATAAAGAAGTTAATTATGCCGACACAGGAAGTGGGACAGCTCAAATATTACCATTAATAGTTCAAAGTCTAAAACAACAAAAAGAATCCTTAATATTAATAGAGCAGCCAGAGATACATTTGCATCCAAAAATTCAGGCAGATTTAGCGGATTTCTTTGTTAAGTTCGCATCCAATGAAAGAAAATTCTTATTGGAAACACATTCAGACTATTTTATTGAAAGGATTAGATATTGTATAATGAATGAAGATATATCTTCAGATAATGTAGCTATCTATTATATCGAACAGGATGAGGATAAAAAGTGTTCTACATACACTGAGATCAAGATAAATTCTAAAGGTCAATATTCGACTTCAAATTTGCCCGATGGAAATTTGCCTGACAACTATGTTACTAATTTTAAATTAGAAGAAAATAGAAAAATGATGAAAAAATTATTGGAAAATTTATCAAAAGAAAAATGACATCAGAATGCGTTGTTGATGCAGAATTATTTAAAAAATATTGTTTACACGAATGCGGTATTACGTCATGTGAGAAATATAGTGGATGTAAAGACTCCCTCGATGAAGTTATAGTATGTTTAATCGAAACCGAGACGGGTAGACGGAAGAGTTGGATTATCAAAGAAAGTAAATGCCTTGATAAATTTTTAGATTTTATTGATAATGGAAAATGCATCCTTTATTATAACAATCATATCCTGAGCGAATATGATGGATTACTATTACCGGAGCCTCTTTTGGGTTCTCTTAATTCCATTCTCTCAAATGACCAACATGCAATAAAAAAAGAAGGAGTTGGCGGTCTCATAGATGTTGACTTTAACTTGATAGAAGAATCGGACGCTTTAAGGTCAAAGCGAAATTATTTGGACTTAGCGGCATCTCTATGCCAGAGAACAATTATCTCAACGAAAGAAGATAAAGAAAATGTTTACCACCCTACACATACAACTGGTCTAAGCTTGAGGATTGAATGCAAAAACGTTTGCGAGATGGAAAATAAAATACGGATTGAAGAATAAGAAATAAATCTTTTAGTTCCATGTTAAATGAAACCAACATCACAATTGATGTAGCCAGAGTTATGATTAATTCACAAGCAGGAACTAATGATTCATTGGCTCTAATTTCTCAAATTCTAATACCTGTAGCTGCAATTGTTGCGACTGGAATAACGAGTATAGTTATAACATATTATACTGTACTAAATAATACTAGAAGTATCTATATTCAAGCTAATCAAACAGAAATAAAAAAAGCAATGGCAGAGCTGTCTAAAAGAGTTAATAGGGGACAATCTCAAGAAATCATAGGTTTTATAAATTCTATTGAAGCTATTTATATACCAAAGCCAATGAGGATTAAAATAAAGAAAAAATGCTCAAGAAATTGGCTGTTGGCTAAATTATTAGGAAAAAAAGTAAAAATAAGCGAAGAGCAAAAAATTAAAATTATTGATGAAATAAATAATTATCTTAGCCCATGAGTTAGGTAGACATTATACACAGAAACTTGACTTTATACACAGGAAGGACTATTTACACAAAGCCATGATGAAAATTAGAGCAAGCCAATGTTGCCTTTCCTGACCACTTCATCGTAATTCCTGATCCCCAATATTTTCTCAATCATATCAGAATGCTTCCCCTTTATTTTATCGAGTTCTGATGAAGAATAATCCGTGATGCCTTTTGCAAATACCGTGCCTTCGCTCTCTATTTCGATGATATCTCCCCTGTCGAATACGCCGGCAACCTCAATAATCCCTGAAGGTAAAAGCCCTCTTTTTTTCCTCACAGCCTCACCGGCGCCTTTATCAACGATGAGCTTCCCGCTTGTCTTTGATAGGATTATCCAGCGCGTCCTGTTCTTGTATTTCCCGTCACGGGCAAGGAACAGCGTCCCGATATCCTCACCGTCCATGATTTTCATAACCACATCCCGGATTGCGCTGTTTGCTATCACCATGTGGCAGCCTGCCATGGATGTTATTTTGGCGGCCTCAATTTTTGTCCTCATGCCGCCCACACCTTTCATACTGGTCGGGCTTCCGCCGTAGCTCTCGATTTCCGGTGTGATTTTTTCTATGGTGCTTATGAGTTTTGCATCCTCATTTTTCTTGGGATTCTTATCATAAAGCCCGTCAATATCGGATAAAAGGATGAGGAGTTCTGCCTCAACCTTACTTGCAACCATTGCGGAGAGCTTGTCGTTATCTCCGAAGGTCGCCTCTATTTCATGCACGCAAATCGGGTCGTTTTCATTGATTATGGGAACGACACCTGCCTCCAATAAAGCCGAGATGCTGTTACGGAGGTTAAGATACGTCATCCTGTTCGAGAAGGCTTCGTAGGTCAGTAATAACTGAGCCACCTTGAGATTATGCTTATTGAATGCAGTCATCCATTCCTGCATCAGGATATTCTGCCCCACGGCAGCGGCTGCCTGACGCAGCGGTATCTCGCGAGGCCGTTCTTTCATTTTCAGCTCCTCGCATCCTATCCCGATGGCGCCTGAGCTTACTATTATCACAGTTTTCCCGGAGTCCCTCAGTCTTGCAACCTGCGCTGCTATGTCTTCTGTCAATCGCCTGTTAAAACTTCCATCCTCTTTGGAAAGGGATGACGTCCCAATTTTTAGGACAATCCTTCTGACATCCTTAAAAAGCTCTTTCCTGTCAATGGTTTTCCCGGGTTCCATCTCATCCCTTACCCATTTTGTCAGCAAGGCTTGCGTTTAGCTTTTTGTGCGTATATTTTCTTGCGTTCTTCCCGACATAATCCGCCACTTCATGCCCCTTCCCGATGAGCGCATATTTGTATATCAGGAGTCCTTCCATCCCGACCGGCCCCCGGGCATGGATTTTATTGGTGCTGATACCCACTTCTGCCCCTTTGCCGTAGCGGAACCCGTCTGCAAAGCGCGTGGATGCATTCCACATCACACTTGATGAATCAACAAGGTCGATGAACCTGCCAGCATTGCTTTTATCCCCGGTCACAATGGCATCCGTATGATGTGAGCCGTATTTGTTGACATGGTCTATAGCCTCATCCAGCGAATCCACTATTTTTATAGAGAGAATAAGGTCATTGTACTCTGTTCTCCAGTCCTCTTCTGTGGCATGAAGCAGGGCTTTTAAGAAACCCATATTTTTTAATAACCTGAATGAGCGCTCATCGCACCGAAGTTCCACCCCGGCCTCGTTGTATCTTTTTCCCATCTCAGGCAGGAATTTTTCCGCAATATCCTTATGCACAAGCAGGGTTTCCATGGCATTGCAGACAGCTGGGTACTGGACTTTGGCATCATAACAAACATCGAGCGCCGTATTCATATCGGCCTCGCTATCCACATACACATGGCAGATGCCAGCAGAATGACCAAGCACTGGAATCCGCGTATTGTCCTGGATGTATTTCACGAACTCATTGGAACCGCGGGGAATGATGAGGTTTATGTAATCATCGAGTTTTAGCATCTCGTTTACTTCTTCCCGTGTCTCCATGAGCGCGAATGCGCCCGCAGGCATTCCTCCCGTGCCCTCGATGGCATTCACGAGCACATCAAAAATTGCCCTGTTTGAGTACGCAGCCTCGCTTCCGCCTTTGAAGATGGAAGCATTGCCGCTCTTTAAGCACAGCGACATAATCTGCGGGACAACATCGGGGCGGGATTCGAAAATTACGCCGATTAATCCAATCGGGCAGCTTACCTGGTAAAGCTCAAGACCGCTGTCAAGTTCAAGGGCTGAGAGGGTTTTACCGACGGGGTCCTCGAATTTGATGACATCTTTGATGCCCGCTATCATCTCGTCTATTTTTACGTCATCGACTTTCAGCCTTTTGAGGAGCGCTTTTGAGAGCTTGCCTGCTTCTACGAGTTTTTCAGCCGCTGCAAGGTCTTTTTTGTTGGCTGAGATGATTTTATCTCTGTTTGAGTCAAGAGCCTGCGCCATCGCTGTGAGGGCTTTGTTTTTTGTGGCGCCGGGAACGCTGGCTAAGGGGATTGAGGCGCTTTTTGCGAGGGTTACTTTGGTGAGGAGTGGGGTGGACATAGATGTAATTTACACAGTAGGTTCTTTTTACCTCATTTAACTTATTAAAGATATGGTTTTTAAAAAGACGTCACTTATTTGCAATGCGACTTTATGAAAAGGAATTTAAAAGACATACACAATAATAGATATATAAGAATGTCAAAAACAAAATCACACATAGATATCCCGGAAAAAAAGATTGCAGAATTCTGTAAAAAATGGAAGATACGCGAGTTCTCCCTTTTCGGCTCTGTGCTCCGTGAGGATTTTCACCCTGACAGCGACATAGACGTGCTTGTCACATTCAGCGAGGATGCAAAACATACCTTATTCGATCTTGTCCACATGGAAAACGAACTCAAAGAGATTTTCGGGCGCGAAGTTGACATAGTCAGCCGCCGCGGTATCGAATCCAGCCGGAATTACATCCGCAGAAATGCCATTATAAATTCAGCAGAGGCTGTCTATGCAGCGTGATAGGGAATACATGCTTGACATTCTGGAAGCTGCAAAGCTCGCCATTGAGTATATTGGCGATAAAACCAAGGAGGAATTTTATAATGACCTCCAGTGCCAAGATGCCATCATCCGGCGCCTGGAAATTATAGGAGAGGCGGCGCGGCGAATCCCAGAAGAAACACGAGCAGCTTATCCCGACTTGCCTTGGAGCGACATGGTCGGTATGCGCAACATCATGATTCATGAATATGATGATGTCGACCTGGTAATCGTCTGGGAAACTGTCCATAACGACCTGCTACCGCTGATTGATGCGCTGGAGAAGATACTTCAATCTTTATAACAAAAAAGAAAAAAATCACTTATTCACCGCGCGGACTTACCTTTCGATTTTTTTGGAGGATAGCGAACAGACCTCAAATGCATATCAATAGGACCTTCCCAGCCTTTTAATTTATCCGGATCCTCGTCAATAAGCCTGAGAAGGTCATCCTCAACTTTTGCTTCATAGCTCTTCGCTTTCATAATATTCACTTCGCTTTGTTATCATTTATTTCTTTGTATTCGGACGTCGTGAAAGTGAGTTGTGCATGCGTTCAAACACCACACTGAAAATCATCTCGCAATATTTAAATAAAGGAAACGCCCTTCCGCTTCCGAGCGTTTTTGAGAGAACGCGAAAAAACTGTTACAATGTAGGAGAAGAACCGTGAAAAAAATAGACAGTGTCTTCTTCAAAAACCCAACTTGGAGGAAATATGAATCTTAGACAACCAAATGCGAATGAAGCGACGCAGACCTTTAATCGCTCAAAGAGCGTATCCCCGATGTCAGGGATATGCACCCGGTGTATAGACGGTTGCCGTGGCAACTGTGAAATCTTCAAATCCTCATTCAGGGGACGTGAAGTGATTTATCCCGGGCCCTTCGGAAATATAACCGCAGGCGCAGACAAGAACTACCCGGTGGATTATTCCCATTTGAACATTCAGGGCTACGCAGTGGGAGCATGGGGATTACCTGAGGGAGAAGAACCCAATCCCGATACGGCGATATTCCCGCGCGTCAATACCGAGACCGAATACGGCTGGGATAAGAAAGTCCGCATGAAAGTACCGATTTTCACAGGTGCGCTTGGCTCCACCGAAATCGCAAGAAAGAACTGGGAGCATTTCGCAGCAGGCGCTGCAATCGCAGGGATAACGCTCGTATGCGGTGAGAACGTGTGCGGCATCGACCCCGGGCTTGTGCTTGACAGCAATAAGAAAATTAAGAGCTCGCCAGAAATGGACCGCAGGATAACCACCTACAAGAAATATCATGAAGGCTTTGGCGAAATCCTCGTCCAGATGAACGTGGAAGATACAAGGCTCGGCGTGGCCGAATATGTTTCATCGAAACATGACCTTGATACAATCGAGCTTAAATGGGGGCAGGGCGCAAAATGCATAGGCGGCGAGATAAAAGTAAACAGCATCGAGCGCGCGGTTGAACTTAAGAAACGGGGATACATCGTTACACCCGACCCGACAGACCCTGCGATAAAGATTGCATACAAGGAAGGAGCTATTAAGGAATTCGAGCGGCACTCAAGGCTCGGCTTTGTCACAAAAGAAGGATTCATGGAAGAGGTTGACCGCCTGCGCGACCTTGGTTTCAAGAGAGTCACACTCAAGACCGGCGCTTATTCCATGGTGGAAGCTGCAATGGCATTGAAATACTGCTCCGAAGCGAAGATTGACCTCCTGACATGCGACGGCGCACCCGGCGGTACCGGCATGAGCCCCTGGCCGATGATGGAAGAATGGGGCATTCCTACGTTCTATTTCCAGTCGTTGATGTATGAGTTCGCCGAGAAATTGAGCAGGAAAGGCATGAGAGTACCCGACCTTGCCATGGCAGGCGGCTTCTCAAGCGAAGACGGCGTCTATAAGGCGCTGGCAATGGGCTCACCATACTTCAAGGCAGTATGCATGGGAAGAGCATTGATGATACCCGGTTTCGTTGGTAAGAACATCGGTCAGTGGATAAAAGACGGCGATTTGCCCAAGACGGTTTCCGAGTTCGGAAGCAGGCCTGAGGAAATTTTCGTATGCTATGAGGAACTTGCCCAGAAATTCGGCGATGACATGAAGAATCTCCCGCTGGGAGCAGTAGGCATTTACACCTATGCCCAGAAGTTCAGGACAGGCTTGCAGCAGCTCATGGCAGGCTCGCGCAGGTTCAATGTTTCGCTTATCGGGCGCCAGGATGTCATGGCATTGACAGAGGATGCTTCAAAGGTTTCTGGCATTCCTTATGTGATGAATGCCTATCGCGAGACGGCAGAAGCAATATTGGATGAGTGAAGAATTAATGAATAAGGCTTTACGAAAGTAGAGCCTTTCTTTTTTTTTGATTTTCAGATGTAGTCACGGACTCCGCACTGGAATGTGGGGAGCATCTCGGGGCAGGTACATGAGGGGTTTCTATCGTTTACTAGTTTGTTTGAATTTTTTTAAATAGAACGGATCTGAAAATATGTTCGCAGTAGAGTAAAGCAGAGGTTTTTCCCTCAACCTCATTTAAACCAATAGAAATATGAAGTTCAATATCAAAATATGTCTAAATTTATGAACCGAACGGAAATACTAAATACATCAGATGTGAATAATTACATCTGATGTGAAAACTTCAAATTATAATAAACCAATCGTTATATATAAAAAAGTATCAAATTTAATGGCTGAACAAAAATATGAGGAGGCCATAAAAACTCTTGAGTTATCAATTAATGAAAAAAATAATGATCCCAAAATATTTCATCTTCTTGGTTTATGTCAACTTAATATCGCTAAATCCACAAATAACAAAGATACATATTTATTAGCGCTAGATTCATTTAAGAAAGCTCTATCGATTTCACCTCAAAAAATTCCTTCTTTGATAAAGTGTGCTGAGATATTAGATAAGCTAGGACAAGAAGAAGAAGGTTTGTCTTATTATGAACAAGTCTTGTCAATAAATCCAGAATTTGAGTTTTATAAAGGTATAAAAAGTCATGGCCAGAGAGATCCAGATATTATTCTGATGAGAAAACTTGGTTACTTAGATGATGCATTAGACCGCATTAATTTGTTATTGAGTAAAAAAGGCTACGATGATGATAGGGTAAGAAGGAAGATTCATATTCTAGACAAAATGGATAAAATAGAAGAAGCAATTGGATTAATTGATCAAATCTTAAGCTCATCGGGATTCGATAGACCACTATTTTTTTTAAAAATTCAACTTATTAGAAGAAGTTGGGGTAATCAAAGTGCCATAGAGTTTTTGGAAAATAGTATTAGTATTTATCATTTAGAGGAAAAATCAATTCTATGTGAAATTGAGTCTACAGCTAGGGGACTTATAAATTCCGAAACGGCAGATAAAGCTTTGCAAGTATTTGAAAAGTTATCTGCAAAAGGCATTGAATGTTCGCTTAGTATTGCTAATTGTCTTTCAATATTGGGTAGATATGAGCAGGCAATAGAAATCTATCAAAAGTATTCAATTCAAGGATATAACTTGACTATTAGGAATCTTATGCATTGTTATATTAAACTCCAAAGATATACCGATGCACTCTCTCTTATTTCTGAATATTTAGAAAAGGAGCCAACAAATTATGAAGCTCTTTCAAGTAAAGCATACATTCTCGCTATAATGAATCACATAGATGATGCTATTCATATCTATGAGACTGTCGTCTCAGTCTCAACTTCTTGGAATGCACTATATCAACTATACAGATTACATTACTTAAAGCAGGAGAAAATAAAAGCCAATAATTATCTTCAGGAAGCCATTCTTTTAGAGCCAAATAGAGATTTTTTATGGTATGAAAAGGGTATCATATCCTCTGATTTGGGGCAAATAGAAGTAGCTGAACTATCATTCCAACGCTCCATCGCTTTGAATAATTATTTTGTCCAGAGCTATATCGGACTTGCACGAATTTTAATTAAAAAGAAAGATTGGGAGACAGCTCTTGAAAAACTTAATTCAGCATTAGAAATTAGACCAAATGATCCTACGATTACTAAGGAAATAGGTTATGTAGCTGCAAAAAAAGAGAGTTTACAAGAAATCGATGAAATAAGGGCGCAATATCAAAAAGAGCTCGATGGTAAAATTGAACAAATCCGTTACATAGAAGAGCAACTTTCTGAAGAGAAAACACTTTCAGATATCGTAAAATCTTTACTTCCTGGGGTATCAGAAAATTCCGAAAAAATGCAAAATAAATTTATAAAGATGTATCTTACCGAAACAGACCAATTAAAAAAATCGGAAATTTTAGATAATTTTTGCTATGAATTGTGGCATATGCTGGACGACAGACTTAAGGAAAGAAAAGTTGAAGTTCAAATAATTGAATATTCAATAAAACAGACTGTCAGTTTCTCACATAAGTTAGAGAATGAAAGCATCTGTGCAATTGCAACGGGGGATTTCCTTCTTCGATCCTTCAAATATAATCCTAATCTGGATTTCTCTCCAATTATAATCGAGTATTGTAAAGCCCTAGAATGTGAATTATATACTAAACTATTCAAGAAGATACGGACGCATTTTAAAATTTTCTCTTCAAAATCCCTTGATGAGGTACTGAAAAATGAAGAAAAAATTAAAAATTTAAAATCAGTCTGCAAATTTTTTAAAGAAGAAAAAGAACTTACACTTGGCGAAATAGCATTTATTCTCACTCTTGTCAATAGCGATTCCGAACGATCCAAAAGTATACTACTCCGTGTTTTGGAAGATTTTATTCAAACTAAAACCCAAAGTCCTGAAATCTTTTTAGCAAAGGTTGGTTTTACTTCCAGAATTAAGGAAATTGTAGATTATTATAGGAATCCAGCAGCTCACGTGAAAACTCTAAATATGGATGATGCTACAGCATGTAGGGAGAAAGTTTTAGATTGTATAAATGATTTTATAAAATCTTTATGATATCTAATTTTATCATGAATTATAAAACTGTTCTTTGCCCCTCATTTTTATCACTATGTATGTTATTCGGGTTCAAGATTCCTAATGGATGCACCAATCCCAAACGTATAATAGAGTAACAAACCCCGAACGACATACAAGCCCAATATATACTGCTTTTCATGAACACACATATTTATTCGAAATACCCTTCTCCACCCCCTCACGCCGTAGTTCTTATATTCCTTTCCACTATTAACATCCCTCATGGAAATCAGGCTATCCCGCCCGTGCGTAGACGACCCCACCCGGTATATTGCAGAATGTAATCTCGGGAAAAAGGTGAATATCGGGAAATTGTGTGATATTCTAAGGGAAACCGGCGCAAAGGAATTAAAATGCTCGGTGAGACTCGGGGTTGCGCGTTTTGAACATGAAGGGAGAAGCGTGATGCTGTATCAAAGCGGGCGCGTGGACATAAGGAAAATAAAAGACACCGGTGAAGCCGCAAAAGTAATGGAAGAAATAATTTCAATAATAAAGGATGCTGTCAGCGATACATCCTCTTAGAAAATTCACCAATGGTATTATTGGTTTTCTTAACAAACTCATCCATCTTATTATCAAGATGTTCTTCAACGCCTTTGATATTTATCCTGATGGAACGCTCTTTTGCATCAAGCGTTTCTTCAAGGCCCCGAAGCCTCTGGTCAAGCAATAAAATCATGACCGCAAGCGAACCTATCAAAAGCATAGCAGAAATTATGATGACCGGGTCCGAATTGCCAAGACGTGTAAGCCATTTATAAGTCAATACTATCGAAGACAGGGTCATAACAGTGGCAAGTGCGATATGTTTCATGTCCATTAATCCACCTCAGAATCTTGATACAAATTATTCTTCTCGTATATATAGACTTAATGGAAAGAGACCGCGGGGAATCTTTATATCCATCCTCATTGCATTTAAAATAGAATATTCCCGGAGGGATGGCTATTAAAGGATACGATGATGATGGAAAAACGAGATATATTGTTTTGATTGTATTGATCGGAGGAATAATTGCAGGATATGGCCTGGACAGGTTTATCAATGGCTGGACGGATACCTCCAGGATGTATATCATTGGTATCCCCGGCAACGTGGGCGTGGGACAGGTTTCCAAAGTCACCTTTATCACATTCGACAGCAGTGAAGCTATTGGCAATGTAAATATTACACTTGACGGCGCTGCATCCGGGCGGGGAACGACGGATACAAACGGCAGGCTTGAACTTTCAATAAATGCAACCACAAACGGGAGCATAAATGTTACCGCAGAAAAAGCAGGTTACAGGAATGCGACTTCAATTATTATGGCTACGCCCGGTCTTATTATAAGCGCAACGCCGGGTTCAATAACCTCAGGCACAGCCTCTTTTGTTACATTTTCGGTGAGCGGTCTTGGAAAGCCGGTTGATGGCGCAGCCCTGGGTCTTTCCGGAGCCGGGATTTCCGTCGACGGGGTTACGAATTCCAACGGCACGATAATTCTCCAGTTGAATCCCTCGAATACAGGCGCGATTACTGCCGTTGCCAAAAAAACCGGATATTCCGACGGTTCAACAACTATAACATCAGCAAGCCAGCAAACATTGAGTGTTTCTTCAAGCCAGAGTTCAGTCACGGTCAACGTACCTGTGTTTGTTACAATAACGGTTACAGCAGGCGGCTCGGCTGTGAATGATGCGGTGGTCACTTTAAGCGGGGCGGCGTCGGGAACCGGGATAACGAACCAGGACGGCAAAGCCATTATATCATTCACTTCAACCTCAACAGGCACAATAACAGCCTCTGCAAGTAAAGCGGGGTATGCGGGAGGCTCGGCCACAATAACCTCGGCAAGCACACAGGCACTAGCTATTGCTTCAAGTCCGACATCTGTTACTGCTGGAGTTCCGACTTATGTTATGTTTACTGTAACGAGCGGGAGTATCGCTGTAAGCGAATCCACGGTCACTCTTACAGGAGCAGCAAGCGGAAACGGTGTCACGAACCAGAACGGGCAGGTCATAATCCAGGTCAATTCGACCGGCACAGGCACGATAACCGCATCTGCTACCAAGAATGGTTTCTCAGGTACGACCACAACGCTTACAGCCGTCGGGCAGCCAACTCTAGGCGTGAGTGCAAGTCCGTCCAATATCACCAACGGCGTAGCCACATATGTGACATTCACGGTAACAAGCGGCGGTTCTGCAGTAAGCGGCGCAACTGTGAGCGTGTCTGGCGGAGGCATCACTGCTGACGCAATTACAAATTCACAGGGTCTGGCAACATTGCAGCTCAATGCGGCGGCTTCGGGAACCATAAGTGTGACAGCGCGAAAAACAGGATATATAGACGGCACAACAACAATAGCTCACTAATACCCATGCTGCGCCGCCTTCCTTCATTAATGGAAAAAGGTAAGCCTGTAAGCGTTTTTTTCACTGATGAGGAAGGCGAACAAACCCCTGGGTTGTATTGTGAACTAATCCAGAAAGCCAGGTTCGGCGATTCTTTCCTCATAAAAAACCAGGGCTGCAAAGTAGGAGAGTACGTTCTGGGTAATACGGAAATCGCACCCCTTGATTATTATCACGACTCGAGGAGATACCGGGACAAGAATGCGGCAAAGAACGCAGTCGCCAGCCTTTACAGGCTCACGAAAAAAGGAAAATCAATAAGGATCGGCCCTTACTCAGGAGGGGATTTTGATATCCTTCTCCTCTTCCTGAAACCCGAGTGTGCAATGCGTATTGTCCAGGCTCATGCTTACTATACCGGAATACCAGTTGAGTTCAGGACAGGCGGGATAGCTTCGATATGCAGCGACTGTACAACGTATCCATTGCAGGGGAAGCTCGGGATATCGCTCGGGTGCAAGGGTTCAAGAAAGCACAGCAAATACCCGGATGACGAGCTCGTCGTTGGAATACCTTTTGAACTGTCAGAGGAAATCGATGAAGCGCTTGGGACAATCCCCGGGACGCATGAATGATTATTAACTTTGCTTTATTCAAATAGTATATATTTTAGAATGAACAATAAATGATATTCATGTCAATCCTCAATAAAATTTCCAATTTTCTAAAGAAAACGGCTTCTGAAAAAGAAGACAATAAAGCCAGGGCTCATGCATTAACCGGCAAATTTGTCAAACAAAACGGTGTGGATATAGGCGAGAGCATTGCAGTTACCGGAACAGGATTTATCGTAAAAAATCCTGACGGGTTCATGTCCATTCCATTTGATGCCGTTGTCACCAATAGTGAAATTATTGCAGTCGGGGATTTTAACAGGGAAGAATCCATCCAGCTCGGGAAAGATTGGTTTGAGCGAAAAGATACATTACAATTTGACGAGAAAGGGATGCTCGTTAAGTGACCGCCGTGACAGAGTACAAACAATGCATCATCGTACGCGATGACCTGAAATTGTCCAAAGGGAAGCTTGCGGTGCAGGTTGCACATGCCGCAATCTCCGCGTATGAATGTGCAGGCGAGAGGGTTCGCGAAGCATGGAAAGAGGGCGGGCAGAAGAAAGTGGTATTGAGAGTTCCCTCTTTGAAAGACCTTTTTGAATTGAAGGAGTTTGCAAGAAGACAGGGTTTGCCGTCCATGCTGATAACCGATGCCGGACTTACGGAAGTGCCACCCGGAACGATTACCGTGCTGGGAATCGGACCTGCTGAAGTCGGGGAACTGGATAAAATCACAGGACATTTGAAGCTGCTTTAGCTTCCGCGTAAACTGATATATTCTTTTTTCATGCACCTGTCCATAACAACCTCGATTCCCGCATCCCGCGCTTTTGCTGCAGCCTCTTCATTCACGACACCCTCCTGCATCCACACAGCTTTTGCCTTTATTTTGATTGCCTCATCCACAATGGGAGGAACAGCTTCAGCACGCCTGAAAATATCCACCACATCCACCTTTTCAGGTATGGAAAGGAGATCCGGATAGCATTTTTTCCCTTCCCACTCTGTCAATTTCGGGTTTACAGGGATGATTTTATAGCCGTGCGATTCAAGAAAACTTGCCACAAAATGGCTCGGACGCTCCGGGTCATCCGAGATGCCAACGACTGCAATTGTCCTGTAATTTAAAATATTCCCGATAGTCATTATTTCATGCTTTCAAGGGTTTTAAGTTCTTTGTTTAATCCCCGCCGTATTCGAATCAGGTTTAAAATATAAGCTATGAAAACAATCCATACGGCGGTAAAAGCTGTATCCAGATAACTTATGCTCATGTCTGTTATTCTATCCACTTATTACATAAATGTTATGAACTCTTATACACATACTTAAATAGGAATTATTAATAGTAGTTATGATGCAGAGCAAACAATTTGTTTTAAGGAAGAAAAAGGCGGCCAGAAGAGCCAGCTTGCAAACCGGACAGGCAGAGAGCCGCAGCGACAGGCAGTTAATCAGAGAAATACTTGACCGCAGGCATGAGGTTTCTGTAATCTTAAGCTAACCCGCATGGGACCTGACAAACTCGAAACAGAATGAGAACACCTGATTATCATCTTCTTTTAAAACGCTTACAGGTCTTTCCTCATAGGTTTTGTATTGCCGAAGTCTTCTACTGTAAAGCTCTTTTCTGAATTCATAGGATTCTTCCGGTGTATAATTGAAAGAGTAGCCATTCTTTTTCAGGAAAAGCTCCACAGCATACAGGGCTGTCCTGTGATTCCCATCCGGGAACGCCTGCAACAGGATTATGTTCTTAAGGTAGTATGCTGCTATTTCAAGACTATCACGACGCGGAGTGTATTCTATCAACTTTTCGAGTTCATATTTTTTGATTGGATATTCACCGCTTCCAGTGTATTCTATCCGAGGGTCCCTCATAGCATCCTCTTTAAGTTCATTGTTAATATCCAATAAGTTCTCTACCGTGAGTAGTTTTTGGCTCAATAAGCGCCCTTAGGTGCTGTTTCCATAAATACATAAAGGTTAAGGTAACAAAGGATAATGCGTGATTTATTGACAGAACAAAAAGTAAAACCTCCAAGGCTTATTGCATGGGAATTGACAAACGCCTGCAATCTTGCCTGCATACACTGCCGGGCATCGGCCATCAAAGAGCCTACGCCTGATGAATTATCCACGGCTGAGGCAAAACATTTTGTGGATGAACTGGTAGAATAC
Source organism: uncultured archaeon (assembly GCA_902386255.1). Lineage (GTDB taxonomy): Archaea > Halobacteriota > Methanosarcinia > Methanosarcinales > Methanoperedenaceae > Methanoperedens. The sequence goes on along the minus strand of CABMII010000035.1, from coordinate 7,291 downwards.
AAACCTATTATAATCCTGACCGGGGGCGAGCCGCTTCTCCGCGCCGATGTTTATGATATTGCACGGTATGCCACTGGACGCGGCCTGCGGGCGGTGCTTGCCACAAATGGGACTCTTCTCACGCCTGAAATCGCCAGGAAATTAAAAGAATCGGGCATCCAGCGGGTGAGCATCAGTATCGACGGCGCGACAAAAGAGACGCATGACACCTTCAGGGGAGAGCCCGGTGCATTTGAGGCTGCGCTCCGTGGGATTGATATTTTAAAGAAAGAGGGCTTAAGTTTCCAGATAAACACCACGATAACGAAAAGGAACCTTGTTGAAATCCCGCTAATTTATGAATTTGCACTCGCATTAAAGGCGTCTGCGCTTCACATATTCCTGCTTGTCCCCACAGGAAGGGGCGAGGAAATCGAATCCGAGGAAATCCCACCTGAGGAATACGAGCGAGTGCTTAACTGGTTTTACGATAAGAGCAAGGATAAGAGGATTCAGTTAAAAGCCACATGCGCCCCGCATTATTTCAGGATTATGCGCCAGCGCGCAAAAGCCGAGGGAATAAGGATTACGCCCGAAACACACGGGTTTGAAGCCATGACGAAAGGCTGCCTCGGTGGCTCTGCATTCTGTTTTGTTTCAAGCAAAGGCGATGTCTATCCGTGCGGGTACCTTCCTGCGTTTGCAGGCAATATCAGGCAGAAGCCGTTTGCGATGATATGGGAGAAATCAAAAGTGTTCAACGACCTTCGAGATCCTGGAAAGCTCAAAGGCAAATGCGGGAACTGTGAGTACCGCACCGTGTGCGGGGGGTGCCGCGCGAGGGCGTATGCGGCTACAGGCGATTACCTGGATGAAGAGCCGTATTGCGTATATGTGCCTGTGAAAGCGGTGAAGGCATGATTTCACTGGACGATGTTGATAAAAAGATATTGAACGCAGTACAGCTTGATTTCCCGCTTGAGCACAGGCCGTTTGAGGCACTTGGAAAAAGCCTCGGCTTAAAAGAGGAAGAGGTTATAAGGCGCATCACGCGGCTCCAGAGAGAGGGGGCTATAAGGCGCATAGGTCCGATAATCAGCACCAAGAAAACAGGTGGAGTTAGCACGCTTGTGGCTATGAAGGTGCCGGAAGAGCGAGTGGATGAGGTGGCCGGGATTATTAATGAATATGATGAGGTATCGCATAATTATTTGAGACCTGCTAATTACAATATCTGGTTCACGCTTTCGGCTGAGAGCGAGGAGAGGATGCAGGAGATTCTGAGGGAGATTAAGGAGAAAACGGGGTGTGAGGTCATGAATTTGCCTACGAAGAGGCTGTTCAAGATCGGGGTGAAGTTTAATATTAGGTAGGTATTATATACTGACTGGGAGCTATAAAACTTACGCGGGTGGACCTATTAGCGACAAAAGTGAGCAATAAAGACTAAATTATTCCAACATCTGTATCAAATTTAAGTTAAAATATTCCATCTACTGGAATATTTCGACAACTATTTATCCCTTGAGAGTCCATATCTCAGCATGGAAGACCTCGAACTCCTGAACGAAATCGTCTCTCAGAATCCATGGTGGACTGGCGGAGCGCCCCTGAAAGAAAAAACTACTACGAGAGATATCTGGAACGAGGTTCTCGAAGAAATAGATGGAAAAGAAGTCACCTGTTTCGTAGGTTTAAGGCGAGTTGGAAAAACAATATTGATGAAACAGGCAATCCAGCATCTTTTAGAAAATGGGATTGCTCCAAAGAGGATACTCTACTTTTCTTTTGATGCCATGAAAAAAGAAGAAACAATCATCAGGCGACTATTAACTCTCTACAGCAGAAACATAATCCAGGAAGTTCCAAATGAACTTTCAAGTAAGGTTTTCATATTCCTTGATGAGGTTCAGAAAATTAAAGAATGGGGAGAAGAAGTGAAATCCATATATGATAAAGGCTGGGACATAAAATTCTTCGTCTCGGGTTCTTCAAGCATGAACATATTGAAGGGGAGCGGCGAGAGTCTTGTTGGAAGGATAAAAATTCACAGGATACATCCCTTTTCATTCAGGGAATTTTTGAGGCAAAATGACATGGAAATTGAAAAAATGCCTCTCAGAGACCTGAAACCCCCTCTGCAAGCTGAAAAAATAATGCTGTTATTTGATAGATACATGGAGCTTGGCGGTTTTCCTGAGACATATTCGCTTACAAAAGAAGGGGTAAAAAATACCCTTAAAACGTGGATTGATTTAGTGTTTTACAGGGACATAGTGAATTTATTTGAAGTAAAGAGAATAGATGCGCTCGAAGGTCTATTCTATTCGTTTGTGAAAGAGTCTGGAAACATCGTAAATTACGCAAAACTAGCTAATTCCCTTAATACAAAATTTGAAACGATAAAAACATATATAGAATATCTTGATAATTCTTTCCTCATAGAGAAAAGCCAGTACTACTCCGGAAGCAGAATAAAAATATCTGAAAAAAACTTCAAAATTTATGCCTCCGACCACGCTTTCTTCCACCTTGAAGACACAGAAGTGGGGTTAATAGCGGAAACCCTTGTATTCAACCACTGCAAAAAGCATATTTGGGACGATGTTTTTTATTGGAAGGATGCAAAAGGGAATGAAGTGGATATCGTCATCCTGAGAAATAAAACCCTGCTGCCCATCGAAGTGAAATTCAAGTCCAAGGTTGATAAAAAAGCGCTAAAAGGTTTGTTTTCATTTATGGATAAATACAATTGTAAAAATGGAATAGTTGTTACTAAAAATAGTTTAGATAGCATCGAATCAGAGGGAAAAGAGATACGGATGATACCTATCTGGCTGTTTTTACTTGCAAATCAATCTTAAGAAAATGGGAGATGTTTATAGATAAACCATGAGCAACAGTAGAACCGTATTCATAGGCGTTGACCTTGGAACCAGCATGCTTCGCAAAAGTACCGGTCTTGCATACCTCCTTGAAAAAAACGGAAAACCTCTCATAGAAGCTCCACCTGAGCATATGGTATCTGACGATAAGAAAATCCGCGATTACTTAACCGGTTTATCAGAAGATTCAGGTTCAAGGATTATCGGCATAGATGCGCCTCTCTCAAGACCGGAGCACGGTACCATGAGGGAATGCGAAAGGCGGCTGCGTAAACACGGAATCCCGTGCTATCCATCGGGCGCACAATGGGTAAGCAGATGGGTGGATAAGGGGATTGAACTTAAGAAATGGGCTGAAAAAGAACTTGATGCCATGGTAATAGAGGTTTACCCTTATGCAGCAAGGAGAATCCTCCATATTGGCATTGATGAAAAGAAAAAATCAAAGGAAGGGAGAAAGGTAATCCAGGATGCACTTTCAGGTTTTATAGCCGGGCTGGATGAAATCACGGGCGACAGGCTTTTGTTTGATGATGAACTGGATGCCATACTTTCCGCATACGTCGCCTACTGCGAAGGTAATGGAATCGCTTCTAAAATAGACGGCGGGGACGGCGCAATCTACGTGCCGATGAAACGGCGCAACCATATGATAAACGAATATTAGCTAATATTTGAACTTTCCAAAAATGCAATTATTTTATCCACTATTGGTTCTATATCCAGAAGCCCGGATTTACCCACAACCGCTATCACAGGACAGCCCCTTTTGAAAATAGAAGCATCTTCATCACTTTCCGCAACAATGATGCGGGGCTTGTCGGATAACGTGAAACCATCGGCAAGAACAATATCTACATCCGGGAAATAGTCATCACAAATCTCATCAATTTTCATTTCTTTTTCAACTTTTTTGATTAATGCAAACTTCACCGATGAGGATACAGCAACCGTATCGACTCCTGCTTTTGCATATTTCCAGCTATCTTTACCCTCGATATCCATATCAAAATCGCCATGTTTATGATATTTGATAGCGCCGACCCGGAGATTCCTGTTCTTTAATTCTTTTATCAATACCTCCATCAATCGTGTTTTATCGATTTTGCTTTTCCCCACAATGCAGATGACTGGAATCACTTGAGCCTCTCCGGATGCGCAAAGACTGACATTTTATCATGCGAGACAAAACAAACAAGGCAGACCCCGCTTCTCACGGCGGCATCAATACCAGTATTAAGCGGAGCGGTTTTTGTTACTACAAGTGGTATCCCGGCGCGGGCGGCTTTCAATACCATGCCGGCTGACTGGCGCCCCGTGGAAAGAATGAAATGCCCGCTTACATCAATCCCCTCAAGATAGGCGAGTCCTACAACCTTATCAAAAGCATTATGTCTTCCAACGTCTATCGCTTTTGCCACGCATTCCCCACCGGCATTTACAAGGCATGCCGCATGCGTACCTCGCGTCCTTGTATATACTTCCGATTCGAGGAACACAAGGCTTTTATTAATAGAATCCGGGCTGAAAATCGTATCAGAGCTTACAGATATTGATTCGTTTTCTTCCCACCTGACACCTACGCATCCTGAGGAGCGCAGTTCGCGCCATAGTTCAAGATGTTCGGTGGGTTCTACCTCGACGTGTATTGTTTTTCCATCAAGACGGACTCTATGAATATCATCAGGTTCTTTCACAAGCCCCTCGCAGATAAGATAACCATAAGCAAGCTCTTTTTGCATTTCAGGGGTAGCAAGTATTGATGCAATATTGGTATTGTTTACAAACAGTTCAATCGTATCTTCCACAGCCACTACATAATCCTGTTCATGTGTTGAATCGCTTGTTTGCTCTTGGGCATGATATTTTTTAGAATACATATTAATATGATTGGAATTCTGTATTTTTGATTATCTGCTGCATATCTTCAGGTGTATTGATATTCATAAACGTTTTTAATTCCGGGTCAAGTTTCTTAATCTCCTCGATTCCCACATAATTGACTTTTAATTTAAAAACGGGGGCAAGAATAATGGTTTCACCGGAATCGATTGCTTTTCTCGTCTCAAGTATCATTGACCTACACCTGTAAACAGCATGCAAGGGCTCAAGAAAACCATCCTCCCATCGCGGGATTGCAGCATCGTGAAATTCACTTTTTTTAAAAAGCATCTTGACTACATTATCATTTATGAAAGGCATGTCGCAGGCAGCAATAAAACAGAATTCATCCCTGCATGCCAGAAGCCCTGAAAGGATGCCTGCAAGCGGCCCTGTGTTTTTATACGTATCGTATGCAAAAGTAAATCCCGGGAAGCGGGTTTCCAGTAATTCGCCCTGTGCCTTATCGCGAACAGAAATGATAATGTTATCGACCACTTTTTTGAGGCTTTCGATAACAAAAGCCAGAAGAGGTCTGCCCTTAATATCCATAAGAGCCTTTTCCCGGTAACCCAGGCGGCTTCCCTTTCCACCTGCAAGGATGAGAGCAGAATAAGACATGCAAACTCCTGAATCAGATGTGTCCTGCCTCTTTCATGCTAAAATGCCTCCCGTCACCGATAATTATATGGTCAAGGACGGTTATTCCCATGATGCTTCCTGTTTCAACTAATTTTTTGGTTATTTCAATATCTTCCCTGCTTGGCGCAGGGTCGCCTGAGGGGTGATTATGAGCCACGATGATATGCGCTGCCGATTCGGCAAGCGCCATCTTGAACACTTCTCTCGGGTGTACGACATTGGCATTCAGGGAACCGATTGAGATGGTTTCCTCCTTTATCACCTGGTTTTTGGTATCAAGGCAAAGCTCGATAAACATTTCTTTTTTCTCTTCACGCAATCTCGGGTATATCAGCCTGTAAACGTCTTCAGGCGAGTTGATTTTTGGTTTTGCTTCTTCAGTGCAGGATTCAAGCCTTCGCGCAATCTCAAAACAAGCTGAAATCTGCGCTGCCTTGCCTTCTTTTATGCCGTGCACTTTCATCAACTGGGTAAGATTAATCCGGGATAGTTGTTTGAGATTATACTGATTTAATATCCTATGGGACAGATTTAACACGTTTTCCTTTCTTGAGCCCGTCCTCAGGATTATCGCCAGGAGTTCCGAATCGCTCAATGACGCAGGTCCTTTTTTTACCAGTCTTTCGCGCGGTCTGTCCTCTTTTTGCATATCAAGGATTCTGATTTTATCTTCCTGCATGAATCCTCCAATAATTTTTATAGACATAAAATCTTCTAAAATAATTGAACATAATAGTAAAAACTATTATGGGCATTTAGCCTATATTGAGACGAGGTTCTTGTATGGAAGATGCAGATATTATTTTAGAAGTAGATGGAAAGGATATCCCTATGAACGGTTTTGTAAAAAAAATCCTATTCGGAATGGTCAAAGGTTCTATTGAAGCGCTTCATGGCATTAGAAGCGACTGGAAAACAGTCAGTATCAATTTGAAAAGATAGTTTATTTAAAAGCTGCGAAGAAGAACTCTATTATTTGCCGTTTCGTATACTTCTGAAAATTTTATACACAAAAGTTATCATTACCATAATCAATACCAATCCGAAAAACCTCTGGATATACTCGATTAAAGGATTATCCTCGAATGAATAGAAGTGCGGAACATAAATCAATGATACATGCAATATCAGGATAAAAGCAAAAACAGCCAGCAATAAAAATGCTTTTTTTAACTCGTTATATTTCAAAAAAATCCTGGATCTTATAACATCAGGGTCTTTTTTATTAAGATATATAACTATGTATATTAATAAAAAAAAGGTTATTATCGCTAAAGGGATGACTACTACTTCATTAATCACTTCCAGGGCGTTTTTGAGGTATATCATATTATTTCATTTATATGAAAATCTAATATCCATTCATTCCTATCCATACCGAACTTATTAAGTAATAATATGCACATTGGTCAAATAAATTTATCGGCTAAACATGGACGAAATTGATAAAAAATTATTAAAATTAACGCAAGATGGGATACCGATAGTATCCGAACCGTTCAAACAAATCGCTAAAGAACTGGCACTCTCCGAAGACGAGGTGTTGAGAAGGCTGGATAACCTTCTAAAAGACGGGGTCATACGGCGTTTTGGCGCATCTATCGGTCACCGGGCTATCGGGATAACCGCAAATGCCATGTGCACATGGAATGTCCCGGATGAGAAAGTGGAAACTGTCGGGGCTATAATGGCTGGTTTTCCTGAGGTGACCCATTGCTATGAACGGCCGCGTTTTCCTGACTGGAGATACAACCTTTTTACCATGATTCATGCCTATTCCCGTGATGAATGCGAAAAAATAGCAAGAGAGATATCCATTGCTACTGGCATTAAGGATTACAGCATTCTTTTCAGCGAACGGGAATTTAAGAAAACCGGTGTAAGGCTATGAAAGATTTTTTACC